>JBMYXX010000125.1:0-7977 GCA_049608805.1 Flavobacteriales bacterium
TGTACCTACAAACCTTCTCTTATGTGGCAACGGCCTTCTTGGCTTTTGCAATTGTTCTCAAAAAAGGCGGTCCGTTTATACTGAAATGGAATCCAGCCATGCTGCTTTTAATCCTCAAACAAAGCCTTCCATTTGCTCTGCTCATTTTACTAATGAGCATTTACGGACGGGTAGATTCTGTTCTGCTTGAGCGGTTACTTGAAAACGGCAAAGAACAGACTGGAATTTACGCTCAGGCATTTCGCTTATTAGATGCTAGCAACATGATTGCCTACCTCTTTGCTGTTTTGCTCTTACCCATGTTTTCGCGCATGCTAAAATTGAAGGAAGATGTGCGACCGTTGGTTCAAATGGCATCGAGGTTAATTCTCATTCCGGCCTTCTCATTAGCTGTAGTTTGCTGGTATTTTGGATCCAACTTAATGGACCTTTTGTATGACGCTCATGTAGAAGAGTCAGGACAAATATTATCCATTCTAATGTTCTCGCTAATTCCGATGGCAGGAGCCTACATCGTTGGCACACTCTTAACAGCAAACGGAAGTCTTAAAGAACTAAATACCATAGCTTTAATTAGCGTTACATTAAGTTTTATTTTAAACTTTATGCTAATCCCAAAACTTGGCGCTTACGGAGCTGCACTAGCTTGTTTAGCAACACAATTAACCGCCTTTCTGGCTCAAGTTTTAGTGGCATTTCGTCTGTTTAAATTGCGAGTGAACCAGCAATCCTTACTTCTAATCGCGCCAATAGTTTTGGTGGTTGCCACCGGATATCTTGTAACAGATTTAGGCTGGATCTTGGGGTCAATTCTAACTCTTGTAATTGGCGGTGGATTAACGCTAATCTCCCTTATCCCTAACCTCAGTATTCTTAAAAAACTGGGTAACAAAAGCGCTTAGCGACAAGGGCCAAAATGGCTTGCAAAATTTTCTACTTTTGCCACGCTCAATTAAGATGCATTTTAAACGATGGAAGCAGACAAAAATCAAGGCTTAGATTTCAACTCTTCTAACCTCCTTCTATTCATTGTTCGATGGAAGAAGCCACTTATAGTTCTAACGGTAGCCGCAGCTGTACTTTCTGCAGTTTTCTCGGCACCAATGTTTGTAACTCCTAAGTTTCTGAGTACGGTAATTCTATTTCCTACCTCAAATGCTTCAGTTTCAAAATCTCTTTTAGCGAAAAACGGTCCGGCCAAAGCAGACTTACTTTCATTTGGAGATGAGGAACAAGCGGAACAGTTGCTTCAAATCCTCAATTCGGATGAAATTAGAGGCCGAATTATTGAACGCTACAACTTAAAACAGCATTACGAGATTGACTCTACTGATGTGTATGACGACACCAAGTTGTTTAAGGAATACGAAAGCAACATTACCTACAAAAGAACCGAGTTTCACTCCGTTAGAATTGATGTTTTAGACACGGACCCAGAGCTTGCCGCAAAAATCGCCAACAACATTGCTGCCTTGGTAGATTCTGTAAAGAACAGAATGCAAAAAGCTAGAGCTTTTAAGGCCATGGCTATTGCCGAAGCGGAATATTCAGAAATGAAATCGTATGTAAAAGAGCTTGAAGACTCGCTAAACACGTTGCGTGGAATGGGCGTAAACGATTACGAATCTATGTCTGAACGTTTTAACGAAGCCTACGCCAAAGCAATACTTGAAGGGAAAGATGCTGCAGCAGAAAAGCTTGCTGTCCAGCTTAAAATTCTTTCGCAGTATGGTGGTGCTTATGTTTCTATTAGAGACATGCTTGAGCACGAAAAGGAGCAATTGAGCCACTTGAGATCAAAGTTTCAAGAAGCAAAAGTTGATGCCGAACAAACACTTCCGCATAAGTTTATTGTAAACAATGCTTTTCCTGCTGAGAAAAAAAGCTACCCAATTAGATGGTTAATTGTTCTGGTTTCAACCGTTTCTTCATTCATTCTAGGACTACTTATAATAATTGGCTACGAAAACATTTCAAGAGCTAAGAACTAATAGCATGTCAGAGTATAAAAACAGCCCCGAATTACTTGGATTGCTACTTAGATGGTGGAAGCAACTGGCACTAATTGCCGTTGTTGCACTCATTTTGTCGGCAATTTTTTCTAGCCCAATTGTTTTGGCGCCTAAGTACAAATCTTTTGCAGTGCTTTATCCGGCCAACATTATTCCTATGGGAACAGAAACCCCAACAGAACAACTGCTACAAGTATTAGAATCTGATCAGATTAGAGATTCAGTTGCGCATAGATACAACCTCTACGAATCTTACGGAATTGACCCTAGCGCAACCGCAGCTAAAACCGCTTTAATTAGAGAGTACCAGAGTAACGTTGTGTTTAAAAAGACCGAATATGAGTCTGTGGTAATTGAAGTAATGGATACAGACCCTGTGAATGCCAAAGGAATGGTAGAAGCAATTATTCACTTCTTCAACAAAAAAGAACGTTTTCTACAGCAAGAAAAAGCCATGGAATTGGTAAAAATTCTTAACGAACAAGTGGACAAGAAGAAGCATGAAATGGACAGCATGGAAACCGTGCTTACCAACCTTAGAAAAGATTACGGAATTCTAGACTATGACTTACAAACGGAGTATGCAACGGAACGATATTTAGAAGTTGTTTCTACTCCAAAACTTAAGGCTAACTCAAAAGAAATTGAGCCGCTACTTAATGCATTGAAAGAAAAGGGTGGAGAGTTTCAAGCCATCAACGAACATCTTTGGCGAGTACGCGGGAGCTACAATAACCTCAAAGAGCAATTAGAAGGCGCTATACGGGATGTAGAGAAAAACCTTACTTATTGCAGCATTATTACTAACCCGGTAGTAGCAGATAAAAAAGCCTACCCAATTAGATGGCTAATTGTTCTTATTTCTGTAATGGGAACTTTGCTTGTTTCTGTCCTCTTTCTGGGGATTACAGAAAACTTGCGCACCCCAACCGAAGACTAATTCAACCGATTGGCAGCTGCTTTACATAAGCTCTTTAAAGGTCCGAAAGCTATTTATTTAATAGGGGTTGGATTTGCATTACTCAATGCACTATTAATTGCAAACGAATTCTTTTACGCTTCCCTCCTGCCAATTATGTTGGCCGTTGTGCTTATAGCTTTGTTTGCTTTAGACAAGCTTGTTTTACTCGTAGTCTTCTTAACTCCACTTTCTGTAAATCTAAACGATATTGGATTAGGTGTTGGGCTCACCCTACCTACGGATCCGTTGCTTTTTGGCGTTATGCTCATGTTTATTCTAAAGCTCTTTGCCGAGCAAAAGTTTGATAAACGTATTGCAGACCACCCCATTACCCTCGCCATAACCATTAACCTAGTTTGGATTGCGATAACCACGGTTACAAGTGAGATGCCACTAATCTCACTTAAGTATTTGGTTTCTCGTTTGTGGTATGTCATCACCTTCTTTTTTGTAATGACACAGTTGTTCAGAAACTTCAGAAACATCAAGTTGTTTTTGGGAATGTATATCAGCGCATTCATCATAATTATTGGCTATACAATCATTCACCATGCGCTGTTTGGTTTTACGGAGCAAGCCGCACACTGGGTAATGTCTCCCTTCTTTAATGACCACACTTCTTACGGGGCAATACTGGCCATGTTCTATCCATTATTGCTTGGCCTTGTTTTCAGCAGCTCGTACAGCCGAAGCTGGAAACTGCTTTTTTTCGGAATTCTTCTATTGTTTACCGTTGGATTGGTGCTATCCTATACCAGAGCGGCCTGGGTAAGTTTAGTAGGCGCACTTGGCGTGTATATGCTTATCAAACTTCGAATTAAGTTCACAACGGTCTTTGTCATTGGCGCTATTTCTCTAACTACACTAGCCCTTTCCTGGAATACAATTGTCATGGAATTGGAGCAAAACAGACAAGACTCGTCTGCAGAGTTTACCGAACACATTCAGTCTATTACCAACATATCTACAGATGCCTCTAACCTAGAAAGGTTAAACCGATGGAGTTCTGCATGGCGAATGTTTAAAGCACGACCATTTGTTGGTTGGGGACCAGGAACATACATGTTCCAATACGCGCCTTTTCAGCTTACATCTGAGAAAACCAGGATTAGTACTAATGCTGGAGATAAGGGAAATGCGCATAGCGAATACATTGGCCCACTTTCCGAATCTGGCGTATTCGGAATGCTCTCTTTTGTAATTCTAATAATATGCGTGGTTTATTACTCGATAACTCTTTACCCGAGAATAAAAAACAAGGAACACCGCCTTCTTTTGATTAACCTATTCTTAGGCCTTATAACATATCTCATTCACGGAATCCTAAACAACTTTTTGGATACCGATAAAGCTTCTGCACCATTCTGGGGTTTTATTGCGGCAATTGTAGCCATAGAGGTGTATCACCTAAAGGAAGAGAATCAATCTAAAAGCGAAGGAAAACCGCTACTTGAACCTAGTGGTGAGTAAAGCAATATCATCTACATAAGGCATTTGGCCTTTGTGACTCTTTAGCAGCTTTACAATTTTGTCGTTTATATCTCTAACCGGACTGTGCTGATTATCCAATAGAATTAGCTCAAGTTTATTTTCGCCAAACTCTCGTTCACGAACATTTTCTAATTCGGTAACTCCATCCGTATAGCAAGCAATTAATGAGCCCGGCTCTAGAATAACAATTCCTTCTCTAATAGCAGGCAGCTCATCTAGCATTCCTAGACCCGGACAACCGGTAGTTAAGGAACTCGTGGTATCGTTACTCACCAAAATTGGTGGGTTTTGTCCAGCATTTACGTACTGCAAAACCCGAGTAACAAAATTGTACTTGGCAATAAAAATGGTGATAAACTTTTCGCCCATGGCGGAGTTAATCACCTTGGCATTTAAATCTTGAATAAGGTCCGTTAAAGATGTTTCGTAGTCAAAAAGTGCTCTCAGGTTTGCCTGAAAATTAGACATCAAAAGTGCTGCAGACACCCCTTTTCCGGACACATCTGCCATACAAAAAGCCACTTCATTATTGCTTAGCTGAATGAAGTCATAATAATCTCCACCTACATCCTGGTGCGGCTGGTGATACGCGGCCATCTCAATATGGTCGTTATGCGGTAGCTTACTTGGGAAAAGCATATTCTGCATTTCTGAAGCCAACTCCATCTCCCGCTTCATACCAGCACGAAGTATGTTTTCCTTAAAGAGTCGTTTGTTCTCAATAGAAACCGTAATGATATTGGCCAGCGTTTGAATGAATGGAATATGTCTGGTTTTGGTGTTTTCTATAAGATCTTCATTAATATCTCCAGCCAAAAGAAATGCAAGAGGCTTATCCTTATGTAGGATTGGAATGATAACATCAAATTGCCCAAAATATCGGTTGGTATCTCTTGTCACCTCTTGCACTTCTGCAATGGGTAAAAGATCTTTTTGAATATCTGGCAAAGTCACATCTGGCACCAATCCATGGGCAATAGATTTTGACCAAACTTCATCCTTTGTATAGAACAACAACCTGCCAATGTTTAGCTGATTTCTGAGTACAAATTCAAAAATCTTGAGGAGCTGCTCTCTTGAGAAATTATTGTTGATGGCATTAGTAATCTCAAGCAAAGAATTCAGTTTAAGATTCTTCAACTTTAAAGCAGAGTTAGCAATCTTGAGAGTCTCAAGAATTATCTGCTCATTTTTGTTTTTGCTAATGCTTGTCACGGAGGTTTTAACGCGCGTATTCTTCCTTTGAAATTTACGGAGAGAATTCGAGGGTTTTAAAACTATTAGACCAAGTTTAATAACAACATGACCAGCTAAGCTTTTCTCATGTTATTCAGCACAATTAGCTACTGTTTTAGCTCTCTAATAATAGACGGGAGTTGCTTAATGAGAGCCAATTCTCTCATTTTTTCGCGCGCTTCGCGCACTGGGCTACCGAAATACGTGATTCCACCTTCTAATGATTTTGCCAATCCAGACTGGCCTAAAACCACTGCACCTTTACCTATAGTTAGGTCTTTTTGAACGCCTACTTGCCCCCAAAGAATTACATCATCTTCAACAGTAACAACACCAGCAATTCCAACCTGAGACGCAAAAAGGCAGTTATTCCCAACTACCGTATCATGACCAATTTGAACCATGTTGTCAATCTTGGTTCCAGAACCAACAACAGTGGTTGAGGTAACTCCTCTATCAATTGTACAACTAGCTCCAATCTCTACGTTGTCTTCAATTTTTACATCTCCGCAGGAATGTAATTTGTTGTAACCGTTGGTTTTCTGGTAATAAAAAGCATCTGCTCCGATAATAGTTCCAGAATGTATAATCACATTATCACCTAGATGGCAATTATCGTAAATGGTAACGTTTGGATGAATGAGACAATTCTTACCAACACTAGAATTGGCGCCAATAAAAACTCCCGGCATTATAACCGTTCCCTCACCAACATTAACCGATGAATGAATCATCTCATTGGAAGAAGAAAATGCTCTTAAATCCTTTGATAATTGAGAGAATACCTCGAAAGGTTTATCAACCAAAATCAAAGCCTTTTCGGTTTCAAAATCAGACTTTTGATTAACTAAAATGCACGAAGCATCTGAGTTCAAGGCTGCCTTCAGGTATTTGGCGTTGTCGCAAAAAGTAACATCGCCAGTAGTTACCCTATGAATCTCGTTTAGTCCAGTAAGTTCTAGACTGCCGTTATTCAAACACTCTCCACCAACCTTAGCGGCAAGATTTAAAGCGGTTATTAGCGAAGAAAAGTTCAAGAATTACTTCTTAACGCGTTCTGAGTATTCCCCAGTTCGGGTGTCAATTTTAATTACGTCTCCTTCGTTTACGAACAAAGGAACACGGATTTCTGCGCCTGTTTCTAGCGTAGCTGGTTTCATGCTATTTGTAGCCGTATCGCCTTTAACACCAGGTTCTGAATGGGTAACTTCTAACTCAACAAAAGTTGGAGCCTCCGCAAGAATAGGTTCGTCACTTTCAAACCCAACCTTAACAATCATACTTTCTTTCAAGAACCTTGCATTCTCCTGAAACAAGTTTTTCGGAATATGAACTTGCTCATACGTTTCCTGATTCATGCAAACAAAATGTTCACCTTCTTCATAGATGTATTGCAACTCGGTATAAACCAATCTGGCAATATCAACGCTTTCGCTAGAACGAAATCTGTTCTCATAGCTTCTACCAGTCTGAATCGATTTCATCTTAACCTGATAAAACGCACCGCCTTTTCCGGGCATTGTGTGTTGCTTATCGGTTACAATACAAAGGTCACCGTTGTATCGAATTACAGATCCTATCTTAATATCTCCTGTTGAAGCCATTTATCTTGATTTTGTGTTGAGCAAATGTAAACATGTTGCCGTTCTTTTCAACTTAAACTATCACGTTCTGAAAAGCGGTTTCACAAAGTTTGCTTGAGTTCTTTTTGCGTTAGAAGCCAGCGCTTGATGTGCAGTTAGCACCGCTCGCTTCTGCATCGGCAATAGCGTCTTCGTATTGCGCAGTATTATCAAATTCGGTTTCGCAAATAGTCTCTGACGAACTGCTATAATCGCACTCTTGGCAACGGCTACAGCCCGCTACCAAAACCACAAAAGCACAAATTGCTATTAAGCTGAACTTACTCACAAACTCCGTTTTCAAGTTGCTCATACTCGCTAACGTAATTCTGAAAATCACTTTTCTCGTTAAAATCATCCGGACAAATTTTCTGATCTGCTGTAGCACCTTTACATGTTACACAATCATCTTTGCAAGCGCTTATTCCGGCAAACGCAATAAATAGTCCAATAATTACTTTGTACTTCATCCGATAAATCGATAGTTAACGAACCGTAAATTTAACCAGTCAAAAGTTAAACAGCTCGCATTGAAACTTATTGTACCTCCTATTTTTTTCGCTTGCCTTCTGTTAAGTCTAATTGGCTCTTCTGCATCGGCACAGATTAGAATAAACGAGGTATGCACAAGCAACAATACTGTTGTGCTTGATGA
>JBMYXX010000126.1:0-7971 GCA_049608805.1 Flavobacteriales bacterium
GTACTCATTTACGGATTAACCCTAAATAATGGATATAGCGTAGATGATTATTTGGTCTCTGAAAACTTGGAAATGGTGAACCAAGGAATTGCAGGGATTCCCGAAATAGTAACCAGTTATTATGGCAAAACAGACTTAGGAACTCCGTATGCCTACAGGCCGGTTACGCGAGTTACATTTGCTATAGAGCGCTCACTTTGGGGAGAAAAACTTTGGCTGAGTCATCTTGTTAATGTGCTGCTCTATGCACTTTTATCGTTCTTACTTTTCAAATTAATGCTTCGGCTTATCGGGAGTAATCATCGTACACTACTTCTAATTGCCACAGCACTTTTTGTATTTCACCCCATACATACAGAGGTGGTGTGCAGTTTAAAAAACAGGGAAGAACTGCTGAGTTTGATTCTTGTTTTGTCAAGCAGTATTCTACTTATAAAATTCATTGACGAAGGTAAATTAGGGTTGCTGTTTGCAGCAATGCTGGTTTTTCTCATCTCCCTCCCAACCAAGGTTGGGAATGTGCCATTTGCTGGAATTTTGGTGTTAGCGGTTTTCCTCTTCCGAAAATGGAATTTCAAAAAATTGTTGTTTGCTGGCGCTCCTTTTTTAACTGTGTTTGCTGGTTACTTAGTAACGGTTTATCATTTCTTTCCGCTGTATCTAAGACGAGAATTTACTCCCGAAGAAAGTCCTTTGATGTTTGTTCCGAGTATGTGGGATAGAATTCCAACTGGGTTGGGGATTATTCCACACTATTTAAAAATGGTTTCGTTTCCACACCCTCTTGCATTTTTCTACGGGTACAATCAGATTGAAATCATGAATTGGTCTGACGCACTTGTTTGGGTTGGTGTAGCTTTGCTCTTCGGGTTACTTGTGGTTTTTTTCATATCAATAAAAAGATCACCAATTGTGAGTTTTGGCATTGGGATTTTCGGAATGGGAATAGCACCATTCTTAAACATCATAGCTGGGGTTCCGGGTATTATTGCAGAACGTTGGCTGCTCACTCCGTCCTTTGGATTCTGCCTTGTTTTAGCTTGGTTACTTCATAAGGCTGCTAAACGGTTTGGAGGCAAACCAATTGCCGTGGGGTTCACTATTATTCTAAGTCTTTACTCGGTAAGAGTGGTTTCTAGAGTTCCAGATTGGAAAAGTCACAAATCGCTTGTTTACAATGACGTTAAAGTGGTTCCCAACTCATTTGTTGCCAATTTTTTAGCTGGCAAATTCTATTCTGTTGAAGGCTACAACGCAACCACCGAAAAAAAGCGGAAAGAATACCTTCAAAAATCCCTATTTCACTACAACGCGCTAATCTCAATTGCCGAAAACCAGGCAGAATATCATTTGAGGTGTGCCTACTTAAGTCGAGACCTTAATAATTCAGAAACCGCCATACGTTATGCAAGCAATGCCTTTAACAGTAGGAATGGGAGAATTAGCTACGGTCTCAAACCGCTGGAGCTAATGCTTGAGTTACAGGAAGCTGAAAAGGGAATAAAAATGTCGGAGGAACTAATATTGGAACATTCTGACAAATCTGCCCCACACATATTTCTCGGGAATTTTCACCTCATGAGAAAGGACACACTACAGGCAATTAGCGCGTTTAACAAGGCTTTAACCTACAACGATGTTGACCCAAATTTTGCGGCTTATCTGAGCAATCTAAAAGCACAAACATCAAAGTGATCTGATATTCAGAGTCAAGTCATTCTGAGCAGAAGAAACTCTTCTATGATTTCGCAAAATCTCTTCGTCTGACTTTGAACTGGAAATAATACTCATTTCCTTGCTGCCTTCATGATACCTCTCATCAAACTTCGCTCTACGATTAGCCGTTTCCGTCTCAAAATCTTCACGACTCAAGGTCATTGAAATCACGCCATCTGAGTTTGACACCTCTTTTGCGCCTAGCATCTGATTAAATTTTACCGCGACCGAATTACCCTTCAAAATGCTAATGGATACTTTCTCTATTGCTAGAACATTGAACCAATATTCGCAGGCAGTTAGCACTGCTCGAATAGGTACCGAGGTATTGAGATACTTTTCTTCTCCAACAAAAATTCCACCCTCGCAATGACCACTAGACCAATCAATATCTCTGATGTTGCAAACCCCAATCTGAATCCCATTATGAGCTATTATGAAGTAAAAATTATTAAGCGGTTCTAGTTTAGAAAACCAGCTCTCTTGTTCACTCTTAGAGATTATCTCCTGATAAAACATATAAGGACGCACCAAGTCTGAATTGCGCCAAACTCTGACCGTTTCAAGGTCTTCAACACCTAATGACCTTAAGGTAATACCGTAGCGCTCTATTATCAAGAATCGGGGTTATTTACTCTGGTTGAAAAGTAGGCGATTAAGGTAAGAAGAGAAAACGCAGAAATTGGAATGAAAAATATTGAGGCAACTCCAACAATTCCAATGAGCACCAATTGAATGAGAAAGCAAATCATCGCAATCCAAACTATGGGAAGCCAACTATAGAAAGCAATAAGGTTACTAATCAGCGTATAGACATTGAGGAATGAATAAGAGGATTTACGTGAGTCCCTTTCAGTATTTCCCAGCTTAACATCCGCATAAGCATAGATAGGTTTTAGCTGATAAATCAATCCTTCCAACTCGAAATAAGGCACTTTACTGTTTTCTAATTCTTCAACCGAATTCGGTTTAAGTAAGCGAAACGAACATGTTGTTTCGGGGCCATTGGGGAAACAGAATGCCAGAATTCCTCTCCCAATCCAATATCGCCAATCCTTTCGCAATCGGTTTCCGTAAACGATATCGCAACCTTCACCCAAGCCTTTCTCAATCAAGATTGATATGTCTTTGGGATTATGCTGTAAATCTTCATCCATCGTAATAACGGTGGAGCCAGAAGATTGCTTTAGGCCTTCAAACGTTGCATAATGCTGTCCAAAGTTTTTATCAAGCTTTATTAGGCTGACGTTTTCATTCGCACTAAAAAAGCTTTGAAGGCTATCATGCTTTTTATCATCTGCGCTATCGTCAACAATAATTATTTGAAAAGTGAGAAGGAGTTCATCAAACACTTTTTCAATGCCTGAAACAAGCTTCTGAATGGTATCCAACCCATCATAAAACGGAATTACTACAGCATACTCCTCACTCTTCATAACTCCGAATATAGGCGATAAAAAAAGGGCTCTGAGAAATCTCAGAGCCCTTTAATTCAATTTAGAACTTGGTTATCTAATCAAAGTAAAGAAACCAGTCTGCTCGCTTACGTTACCGTCTTTGTAATTCATCTCAATTACATAGTAGTACGTTCCAGGCTCAGCATCTTCACCGCCAGAGTTTTTACCTGACCAACCGAACTGACGTCCTTCACTAGCATAAACGCTGTGTCCCCATCTGTTGAAGATGGTCATTTTGATTAACTCAAGGTCTGTGCCCTCTAGCCAAATCATATCGTTAACACCATCATTGTTTGGTGTAAACACATTTGGAATATCGATGATAACCTTAACCTCAAGACCAGCTCTAGCCGTATCCGTACAACCGTGGTTAGCCGCAACTAACTCTACCCAGTAAGAACCAGGACTTGTGTAGTTATGAGTTGGATGCTGAAGCATGCTTGTCATTCCGTCTCCGAAATCCCAATGCCAATCTGTAACCTGACCCATTGTAGTATCTGTGAAATTCACATCGCTACCGAAAGGTACGTCTCCAGCAGGGTCACGCTCAAATCCAGCAAGCGGATGCTCGTAAACCGAAACCTTAACGTGGTCTGTGCTATTAATGCTACAGAACTCGTTGATGGCAACTACCGAGTATTCCGTAATTCCTACACCCGGAGATACCGTTATTGACTGAGACACAGACACTAACTCACCATCAAGATACCAAGTGTAAACCGTGTTCTCGTTTCCGCCAGTTGCAGTTAGCATTACATCGTCTCCAACGCAGATGTTTACATCTTCACCAGCATAAACATCTGGTGCTGGGAATTCGGTTACAGTTACGCAAACCTCAGTCTCACAACCGTAGTTTGAAGTACCAGTTACGCAATACTCACCTGGCTCGGTTACCCAGATAACTTCTGTGGTTGCTCCGGTTGACCATAGGTAATCCACAGTCTTACCAGCAATTGCAGATAAGCGAGTGCTATCTCCAGCGCAGAACATCAAGTTACCCTCAATGGTAATCTCTGGCGATTCAACTGTACCAACAGCCATTTCCGCAGAAGAAGCACAACCATTTTCATCGGTTACTTCAACCGTGTAAGTTGCTCCTTCAGTTACCCAGATAGATGCATTGGTAGAACCGTTGCTCCAAGCATAAGCCGTAGCTGTTTGAGAAACCGCTGTAAGCTCAATGCTATCTCCAACACAGAATGGGTTGCTACCTGAAGTGATTTCAACTTCAACTTCTGGTCTTGGGTTGATAGTAATGGTTACGCAAGCTTCAGCCTGACATCCATCGATTGATGCGGTCATTACGCAATACTCACCAGATTCTGTAACCGTGATTTCCTGCGTTGTTTGACCAGTTGACCAAAGAACTGCTTCGCCTCCAGCGTATTCTGCCGTAAGAACGATTGATTCGCCAGAGCAAGCTTCGTTGTTTCCAACAATCTCGATTGTAGGCTCAAGTCCTTCGATGATTTGGTAGTCGGTTGTGTTCTCACATCCAACTTCATCAGTAATGGTTACCGAGTAAACTCCAGCTTCGTACACCCAGATGGCTGAGTCGGTAGAACCGTTACTCCACGCATAGCTTATTGCTCCTTGCGAAACTGCAGTAAGCAATGCACTATCACCAGAACAAAGTGGATTGTTTCCGTCAATTGAAATTTCAACTTCAGGAAGTTCGTAAACCTCCACCTCAGTGCTAGTTGAAGCAGTACACTCATTAGCATCTACAACATCTACAGAGTAAGTTCCAGCTTCGGTTACCCAAATGCTTGTTCCTGTCTCTCCAGTGCTCCACACAAAGCCAGTTGCTGTTGCGCAGTTTGCAGTTAGCATAATGCTGTCTCCATCGCAGAATGGATTTCCACCATCAACTTCGATTTCAACTTCTGGCAATTCGAAGAACTCAACTTCAATGCTATCCATTGCAGTGCATCCGTTCTCGTCTGTGATTGTTACCACATACATTCCAGATTCAGTTACTGCAATTGAAGCCGTTGTTTCTCCAGAAGACCACGCAAAGTCAATTGCGTTTGGTGCATCTGCTGTAAGCTCAATTACTTCTCCATCGCAGGTTGGATTAACTCCACCGCTAACTGAAACCTCTACAGTTGGAACGTCATTCACAGTAATTGTAATGATGTTGCTTTCGCCAATCCACTCAGTACAACCCTCGTTTCTAGCAACTCGGATGTAGCACTTAGTCTCGGTAGAGTACTCAGGGTCATAAGATGCTCCGTTAGCTCCTGCAATCAAGACGAAGTCTTCTGGGATTAAAGTATTAGGGTTGCCAATTGGGCAAGGACCACAGTACCATGCGTACTCAACAGGTCCTATTCCGCCAGTAGCATCCGCAACGCTTACTATCGGAGCTGGGTCAAATGGACCACAGTTTTCTTGCTCCTCAGCTATCTCACCACCATCAGTTACGTTACAGCAAGGAACAACTTCAACATCAACAGAACATGAATCAACACATCCGTTAGCATCTGTTACAACTACGCTGTAAGTTCCAGCTTCGAGGTTCTCAATAGAAGCAGTAGTGGCTCCGTTAGACCAGGCATAGCTGAATGGCGATGGCGCTCCGCTTACGGTTACGCTAGCAGAACCAACATTTTCGTTTTCGCAATCTCCATCAACGCTAGAACAAGCAAGTGCTGGTCCGTTGTTGATTGTAATTGTGATGATGTTGCTTTCGCCTAACCACTCTTCACATCCGTTGTTTCTAGCAACACGCATGTAGCAAGTAGTTTCTTCAGTCATTCCTGGATCGTAAGACTCTCCAGTAGCTCCAACTATTAAGCTGAATCCATCAGGAATAGCACTCATGATTGTGTTAGGGTTGCCGATTGGGCAAGGACCGCTGTACCAAGCATACTCAACTGGACCGATTCCACCAGTAGCTGATGTAACACTCACAATTGCTTCTGGGTCAAATGGACCGCAGTTTTCTTGACTGTCAGCTATTTCACCACCATCAGTTACGTTACAGCAAGGGGTGATATCAACTTCCGTATCGCAAGTTGCTTCACATCCGTTTGCATCTGTTACAATCACGGTGTAAGAACCAGCATCTAAACTATCGATGCTTGCAGTTTCTTCTCCGTTGCTCCAGAAGTATGTGAATGGTGATGAAGCACCATTTACAGATACGCTAGCCGAAGCAACGTTTCCGTTTTCGCAATCTCCATCTGTTCCAACACAATCAAGTACTGGTGCTGGATTAACAGTGATTGTAATAATGTTGCTTTCGCCTAACCATTCTTCACAACCGTTGTTTCTAGCAACACGGATGAAACAAGTAGTTTCTTCCAACATTCCTGCATCGTAAGTCTCTCCGTCTGCTCCAACAATTAGGCTAAATCCATCAGGAATAGCCTGAACAATTGTGTTTGGATTGCCAATTGGGCAAGGGCCGCTGTACCAAGCGTACTCAACTGGGCCAATTCCGCCCGTTGCTGGCGCGATGCTCGTAAACGCTTCTGGGTCAAACGAACCGCAGTTTTCTTGTTCACCTGCTATCTCGCCACCATCAGTAACGTTACAGCATGGAGTAACTTCTACCGTAACTGAACATTCAGCTTCGCAACCGTTTGCATCAGAAACTAGAACTGTGTAAGTACCAGCATCTAATCCACTAATTGATGCAGTTGTATCGCCATTGCTCCAAAGGATAGAGTAAGGCTCTGTTCCGCCAGCAATGTGTGCGTTAGCACTTGCTTCATTATCGTTAGAGCAATCTCCGTTAACTCCGTTACAACTCATTTCAATTGCTGGGTAAACAGTAATTGTAATGATGTTAGACTCTCCAGCCCAAGGCTGACAGCTTGAGTTACGTGCACATCTGATGAAACAAGTTGTTTCGAATACAGAATCTACATCTAACGTTTCGCTGTTTGAGTTTGCAATTGCAGTCCATTGTCCTACAGGAGTTCCGCACTCACCTCTCAACCATAAGTACTCAACTGGTCCAATTCCACCGCTTGCTGGTGCAAGGCTAGTAAATGGTGCTGGGTCAAATGCACCACAGTTAGTTTGCGATGCCGCAATCTCTCCTGGCTCAGTTACGTTACAGCAAGGAGTAACAATTACTTCTTCGGTACACTCAGCAGTACATCCGTTAGCATCCGTTACTATTACTGTGTAAGTACCAGCTTCGATGTCTTCGATTGATGCTGTTGTAGCTCCATTGCTCCACTCGTAAGTGAATGGTGCCGTTCCATTAAGAACATCAACGCTTGCACTAGCAGTGTTTCCGTTTCCACAATCTCCGCTTACACTTGTGCATTCAATTGAAAGGTTATTGTAGATAGTAATTGTGATGATGTTAGATTCTCCAACCCACGGCTCACATCCGCTATTTCTAGCACATCTAATGAAGCAAGTTGTTTCCGTAATCATTCCAGCATCGTACGTTTCGCTGTTTGAGTTTGGAAGCTCGTTCCAAGTATTAACAGGTGTTCCGCAAGCTCCGCTCAACCACACATATTCAACTGGGCCAATTCCGCCTGTTGCAGGTGCAACACTTGTGAATGGCTCTGGGTCGAATGCAATACAGTTCGTTTGATCTGCCGCAATTGCTCCTGGATCAGTAACGTTACAGCAAGGAGTAACAATTACTTCTTCTGTGCAAGTAGCTGTACATCCGTTAGCATCTGTTACTACAACTGTGTATGTACCTGATTCTAGACCAGTAATCTCGGCAGTTGTTTCGCCATTGCTCCATGCGTATGTGTAAGGAGCTGTTCCGTTAAGAACTTCAACACTTGCACTTCCCATGTTTCCGTTTCCGCAGTCTCCG
>JBMYXX010000127.1:0-7946 GCA_049608805.1 Flavobacteriales bacterium
GCATTAAGCTCTTTTCTGGCCAGATGGTCTTGCTTTTTAATGGCAGATTTTGCCCGTGTTCTATACTTAGAACTAAAATCGGCAAGCACGCTAAAAATGTCTGTCCACTCTCCTCTAATGGTAGAAACCATGTTGGGCTGAACAGCAAATGGTGCAAAATCGGTATCCTGCTTTTGAACCTCAGCTTCTAGCTCCTGACTAATGTCTTTAATAAGAATAGCCTTAATCTTGGTTCCCGAAAGGTTGGCATCTACCACCTTGTTCCAGCCGGCATTAAGAATTTGAGCCTGCTCAACGGTGTTTAACGATGCGTTAAAATAAGCGCCATGCGGACCAGATTGCAGTAAGTTACCCTGTATAAGCAACCGCACTTTTACACTTTCTAAACTAGAAGCAATAATGCCTTTTGCTTTGCTGAAAAACGATTTTGTGTTTCCAACCTTCTCGGTATCAACGTTTTTGTCAACGTTGGTAATATGCACATCTGCCTCCTGGTAATACAGCATAGCAACAGGCGTATTGTTGCGGTACGCCAGCATATAATGAAAACACATTCCCTTGTAGGGATGTATTTCTAAGGCCGATAAATACTCGGTAGAAAGCAAATAATTCTTGCTTTCATCAACCAGTAAATTCCAATCTTTTAATGGAACATCTGCGGCTTTGGTAAAATGCGCAAGTGTAATTTCTTGGCCATCAGCGGCAATCAATCCGCTAGATGCAGAACCGCTAATTTTCTTCTTTATGTTCTTAAACGAAAGAGACATTGTGCCTAAATGCTTTTGGCTAATTGCGGTTGCAAGTTGCTTAACGCAAACGTTTGAATGTGCGTTAAAAGCGACACATTATAGAAGAAGAATTTCTGGAAACCTACCCTCAAACCTAGCTTATTGGTTGTGCTTTTTTGTGGTTTTTGCTGCTGGCTAAAGCCAAACAAGAGTGCAACAGTAAAAAGAGGAAATTGTTTCATGCAGATGGTACGGCAAAGATAACCTAAGTGCCGAGCCTACAATTTGCCCCTAGGCGCTGCTCGGTTAAAATCACTATCAACCAGTTACCGTTCTTCTTGGTAATACAACTTGTAGTATTTACGGCCATCATCATCTTTCCCTTTCTGAATAAGGGTTTTATCTCCGTGGATGTAAACCGAAAAGTTCTTGTCTAGTTTGAGTACGCTTTTAAAAACGCTCTGCTGCTTTTTAACCGCAGGAGTAGAAATATCAAACGCATCTGCAATGTACATTTCGCGCTCTTGCTGGTACTCTTGCTTGTACTGTTTAAACTGGTCTATAACCTCTGGCTGTATGATAACCTCGGCCTCAAACTCGTTCATATCAAAGGAGTCTTGCTCTTTAAAAAACGCAATAGAACGATTCAAGAAATCGGCTTGGTCGGTTTTGTCTATGTCAAATTGCTGAGGCAATTCTTTGGTAATAAAATCCTTAGTCATGGCTAAGGTTTCTCTGGTTTGGTAGAACGCGTCTTCCTTCGGGCGCACATGCAGAAAATCATCTACCCAATACTGCGCTTCTGTGGCTTTGTTGGTTTTATCTACAATGGCCACGTGGTAACCATCTTCTTTATCTGTGTTAAAAATGATGGCGCCTTTGTCTAGCTTTTTAATGTCAACACCTTGGTCTGTGTTTACCACAAATCCTTCGTTTTCTGGATTCACTTTCAAGAAGGTGTTTTTGCTTTCAGACTTAAACAAACCAACGGCATCTGTAAGCACGCCATCTAGCAAACAATGATGAAAGAAAACCGTATAAAAATCTCCGCCTTTAATATTGGGATGCGTGCTGCTTTCAAACAGGTGTTTGGCCAAGTTTACAGATTGCTCATGCAACTTGCTTGGGTCTTCAAAAATGGCACTTATGTAGGTATAAACCTCATTTAGGTCTAACTGACTATCGTGATGGAGTTTGTGGTACTCTTGCGTTTTTAATGGTGCCTGGAAATACTCCATTAACGCCTCGGTAGTTTGCCACTCTAACGCCAAAGGTTCGTTAGAAAGCACCATGCCTTCTTCAAGTCCCTTGTTCCCTACTCTGTGTACCGAAATGTAGTCTATGCTACCTAGTGCGTTTTGTTCTTGCATTGGGTAAAAATAGAATGCCCATTAGTAGATAAAAACGTTTGAGCGGAGAATGATTAACGGGTTGTTAACAGTAAGCGGTTTCCGCTAAAGCCAGACTTTGGTTGGCTTTAGTATTTCATTAAAACAGGCCAAACAGTTTTTTCCTTTTAGAAGTATTTGGTCTATCAATTTGGACAATGTCGCTAACTCCATACTTGTCAAAACCCTCAAACAATGCGTCAACTCCCTTCTTCATCTTCAGGTTAACCTCTTCGCTGTACAGCGGGATTATCGTGTAAAAGTTTATTGATTTTGTTGGAAGGTTGAGCACTTGAAATTCTTCGGGGAATACGATCGTTGGTAATAAAACCATAGTGTCCAATTTCGTGTTTTCAGCAAAAGGTTCGGCTGGGTCTCCATTCGGAATGGTATGACCATAACCCAACCACGAATTGTATTCATGTGGGAACCTTGCCAAGTACTTTAGCCAGCGAATAGGCCAGTAGTTTTTTTCGTCTTTGAAATCGTCTTCAGAAACTTTCCAATCTTCTGGCAAGCAAATACTTAACTCAGCATACTCAAACCCATCAAGATCATTCGGAGTATTCATCGGTTTATCACTCATTCCTGATGTTACTAGAGTATGAAACGGTCTTTCCTTTGAGGGTTTCACCCAATGGACGTCAATGTGAACTTGCTCTGAAACCAATTCGTGAAACACGATGTCAATATCTCCAATGTGTTTTTCAATATGATTGGATATTTCATCAATTGAAGCTTCACCAGAAGCTCCTTCGAAGGACTTCTTTTGAGACTCATCGTATCTATAAATTGGTGTCCCGGATTCTGATTTCTCCATAGTTCTTGATATTAAAGCCAACGGTTTGGCTATGAGCAGTAGCGTCCCGTAGGGCGCTATTGCTTATAGGTTTTGTTGGGCATAGTTTTTTATTCTTTTCTCGGTCTAGACCAATTACAATAGCGGTGAGTCAGTCGAGCATTTTCGGGAATTGTCTTTCCGCCACGCCAGTATTGTTCGATATGGTCAACCGCTGCGTCATCAAGTTCCTGAATCTGATTATTACATATTTCACATGTAGGATTTGCTTCCCATAACTCCTTTTTTAATTGGTAGCTGAAACACCTAGGTTCAACTCTTTTATCATTAAGGATTTCATTCAAGCGATTTCTCCAAATATCAAATCGTCTCTGGACTTTCCTTTCTTCACTTGTGCCAATTTCGATAGCATCAATAAAGGTGTCGTCATTAGTCATTAGGTCAATGAACGCTTCTCTAATCCTGTCGAGATTTTGATATACTAAGTTTTTGTCCACACGAGCAAATGAATCCATTAGGACATCGTGCAGAGAAACGTTGAATCTTTTTGGCTCCCAATATCCAGCTGGATTGTCAGCAGTTCCTTTGTAATATCGTTTAAATGCGTGTTGACCAAAAACTGATTTGGAAATTGCAACAGCATTTTTGAATGCATTTCTCAAGTCATCAGCGTCCTTGTCGTTAATTTCTTGGAAGCGTATCATTTCATCGTTCAAAAATGATTTGATTGGGGATTTGTAATTCAAATGTGTATTGTGATAAAAGGCTGAAAATCTTAGTACAAGCTCGACATCTTTCATTCGCTTATCTGGCCCCTTAATACCGAGCAGGTCTAAGTATTCTTCATGTGAAGCCAACTCTCTAATCAGGCGGTTGTATTTACCCCGATAAATGCAATTTCTTAATTCTTGAGTATTAAGTGGAACAGAACCTGTATTTAGTCTTTCAAAAATTTCAAATTTTAAGTTAGGGTCGGATTCCTTTTTGAAAGTGATTGTTCTAATAACAGTTTCCCTAATAGAATCCTGAATCTCATCGTCTAAATCGGTGAACTTTTTTCGATTCAACTCTTTCAGAACTTTAAGCCCTGATAGTTTAAAGTCAGAACCATCAGGAAATATTCCATCTATATAAGTAAAGAATGAAGTCAAACGCTGTTGACCATCAATTACATATACTTTTCCATTCTGTTCTTCTGATAAGTAGATTACTGGAAGAGGAATGCCTAAAAGTGCACTTTCAATAAGTCGGCTACTTTTTGCCTTGTCCCAAACAAAATATCTCTGAAATTCAGGTTGAATATCAAGCTTTCCCCGTTTCCATTTACCAAACAAACCGTCAATCTCTGGGTCTCCTTTTTCAGTGTAAATTTTAGCCACTTGGCCATCTTCTTCGATTTCAAGTTCCTGATTTGGTTCTTCATTTTCGAATTGAATTTCGTTTTCAGGCTCTTCTTGTATGTCCTTTATTTCTTCTTTCATATTTCGGTTTTCAAATTATGCCCATCTACTTGCTAAAGCAACTCATGTTGTCTTAGCGTAATTTGGATATGCTGTTTTGTTGTTTTAGCACCCTAAATATACGGGCTAAACAGGCAACTGGTGTGCTAAATGTTATTGACTTTACACGTAACACCAATTCCCTAAGAAAGAGAGAATACAGTAGCAGGTAACCAACCCTACTTTTTCAAACAGCCAGCATTACGTCTCACAGACCAAACTATTGGTCTCTCAAAACGAAACACCCTATTTCACCCCCAAAAATGACATAGTCCTGCAATAAAATGAATTCCATTTGCGGCAAAATCAACTAACAAATTAGCATAATGACTTGCCTTTAGGACAAAGTGAATTGGCAATGGCTTAAAGTGAATTGTCTATGAGGCAAAGTGAATTGAATAACCACTAAAGTGAATTAACATCAATTCAAAGTCAAGTCATTCTGCCACAAAATGAAATGATTTAACGCCAACATCGACTCATATTTGGGGGTGCCCGTAAATTTTATCAGCATTAGGCACACCTGTTTTTTAAAAGACCTAACAGGTTTCAAAAACCTGTTAGGTCTTTAGGTCTTGGGCTTTAACTTGGTCTTGTCTTAAGAACCTGTTAGGTCTTTAAACAAATGGTCCTTACCGTTTTCCTTTTATCTTTCGTCAATGAAGAATCAGGCATTGGAGCCCAATAGCTTTTTTCATTACTACAACAGAGGAAACAACAAGGAATATCTGTTCAAAACAGAGGAGAATTACTTCTATTTCCTTTCGTTAGCAAAGAAATACCTTGTTCCAATTGCTGACTTTTACAGCTATTGCCTTCTACCCAATCACTTTCATTTTGTGCTTAGAATTAAAAGCGAAGATGAGCTACCAGCGGAATACAACAATGGTACTAGGAAACTCTACCAGCCATTTTCAAACATGTTTAACGCCTATACTAAGGCGTTCAATAAAATGTATCAAAGACAAGGGAGCCTTTTTCAGGAACACCCTAAAAGGCAGCAGGTTAAGAACGATGCTTATCTACGCAACTTAATCTTGTACGTAAATACCAATTCCAGCCACCATGCCATGGCCGATTACGATACTTATCCTTATTCATCTTACGAAGCACTCGTTTCTAGTGGCAAAACATTAGTAAAAAGAGATGAAGTTCTGCAACTGTTTGGTGGCCTTTCGGAACTCAAGGAATGTCTGTCTGACAAGAACAAAATCATCGAGTCGGTCCAGGATTTATTGCTCGAAGATGAGGACTAGCGAGACCTAAGCAGAGTTGGAAGTCTAGCAATTTAAAGACCTAACAGATTTCAAAAACCTGTTAGGTCTTGGCCTTTACCTTGGTCTTGTCTTAAGAACCTGTTACGTCTTTTTACACAGTCTGGTCTTCTACGAAGTACATGTCTATTTGGCCTTTGCCTTTTGCGGCAATCTTGCCTCGGTGTTCACACTTAAAATGCTCTTTCACCAACTCATACGTAGATTGAGACACGTTTACTTTACCTATTTCACCACTAGACTCCATTCTGGCGGCCGTATTAACGGTATCTCCCCAAATGTCGTACTGGAATTTCTTAGTGCCCACAATACCAGCAACCACAGAACCCGAATGAACCCCTACCCTCATCTCGAAATACGGCTTACCCGAAGCCTTCCTTTCCTCTGCTCTATTTATTATAAACCGTTGTATTTGTAGCGCTGCTTTAACCGTATCAATGGCATGAGACGCTTTACCAATTGGAACACCTCCAGCGGCCATATAAGCATCGCCAATTGTTTTGATTTTCTCTATACCGCATTCTTCCATTATCTGGTCAAAAACGGTAAAGCATTGGTGTATTTCTGTAACCAATTCTTCTGCCGATAGCTTTTCTGATAGTTCTGTAAATCCTTTAAAATCCGTAAACAATACGGTTACATTCTCCAGATTAGTGGCTTTAGCGCTTCCGTTGTCCTTTAATTCTTCTGCAATTTTTTCGGGCAAAATATTGAGCAACAGATGGTCAGAACGTCTTTTGGCTCTATACACAACGGTGGCTATTATAAGTATCATAAGCAATGCTACCGCTACCGAGAAAAGGCCAATACGTTGGGTTTGAATTTTTCTTTCTGCTATAGCCTCTTGTTTTACATACTGAAGGCTATCGGCAAGCTGTTCTCGCTCAAACACAAACCGCATTTCTTGTTCGGTAAGTTCTTTGGTTCTTTCTCGACCAAAAACGGAGTCTCTAGCTTGTAGAGATAGCCTGTAAAAATCGAGCGCTTTTTGCGCCTCTCCTAAACCATCATGAATTCTATACAAACACCAACAACTTTCCTCAATGCCGTAAATGTTGCTTTCCTCTAAAGAGAGTTTGTAGGCCGATTCGCACCACTTTCTGGCTTGCTTTGGTTGGCCCAGTGCCAAATACAAATTACCAATAGGCATGCTAGAACGGATTACATTCATTCTTGTTCCAAGCTTAGAACTAAGTTCATGTGACATTAGATAAACCGCTAATGCCTCGTCTAGTTTTCCTTGCTTTTCTTGGCAAAACCCAATGTGCCTAAGCGAAACAGCTATCCAAGAAGAGTCTGGCAATTCTTCCCAAATGGTCATGCTCTTTTGATGGTACTCTAGACCGGCTGTGTAATCTCCTTTGTCTTCGTACAAAGAACCTAGGTTATTGTACAAAACGGCTAAAGACCGTGGGTTATCTAAACCCTGAGTGATAGCCAAGCTTTTGTTGTAGTACTTAATGGCTGTTTCAAAATCTGATTGCGCATGGTGTACAGCGGCAATGTAATTGTAGCTTTCTGCTATAGGAATAGAATCGCCCAAGCGTTCCTGAATTAAAACCGCAGACAGCATAAGTTTTAGCGCATCGGAATAGTTGCCCTGATACATAAAAACCACACCAAGTTCGGTTTGGGCAAAGGCAATCAGCTCATCGTTATTCAACTCTTTGGCCACAGACAAAGCTGAGTCTAGCCTGGTGTAGGATAAGCCGTAGTTTCCTGCTTGCTTTGCTGTTGTGGCCTGTTTAGTTAACTGTCTAAATGAGTTTTCAAGTGCCTCTTTATCTGCTTCACTATGAGCAAAAACCATCGTGCTAACGGCCATCAAAACAACCAACATGGTTTTGCTAGCAATGGTACGCCAATGGTTATGAAAAAGGTCTAGTATCAATTCTTGCTGATAAGCAGGTCAAATGTAGCCCGATTTAGTTGTGATTGAATTGCCGAGCTTCTTAATAAAAATGCATTGGCTTTATAAACAATGAGTAATTTCCATTCTGAATTTCAAAATCAGCTTCATGAAGTATAGTACAATAGTGGTTTCAACGATTTTCTTAATGATGGTTTCCGTGCTTAGCGTAAATGCCCAATGGACTTTCCCCAAAGATTGCGACCCGGAGGCAGTATCGGCAACCGCGGCAGCAGCAGAGGCTAAAACGTCTCAGGCTGCTTGTGGTTTTGGAAGTGCCTTTTTTCATCGGAAAGACATTGAAGAACTAAAGCGAATGAGCAAATGTGTTGGTCTGAGGTTTTACATC
>JBMYXX010000128.1:0-7943 GCA_049608805.1 Flavobacteriales bacterium
TTGGATAAGAGTAGTTAAAGCTTCATGGTAAAAACCACCATCAAACTGAATTCTTGCTTTTAGTAAATCGGCATTTGGGATTTGGCCAGATTCGGCCTCTTTTTGTGCAGACTTGTCTTCGTCAAGCATCGTACTTCCAACAGAACCTACTTTGTCTATTTGGTTCCGATATAAGTCTTCGTCTCCATTTATCAGAAGTTCATGCCAAGCCAGTTTTTGGTGGGCTGCTTTTAAGTAGCTTTTTCCCTTGAAAACATGTATGAAATTTCGAAACGGAACATCAGCGTCTTTGTCCATCCTCGAAAGTTTCATCTCACCCAAAAGGAAGTTGAGATATGGGAATGATTTAAGAGATGTTGGTGCAGATTCTAGAACTTGAATTGCAGATTCCGTTTCTCCCATTTCCTTTAATAAGCTTGCTTTCGCGAAATCCATCAAAGGGCCAGTTTCATCAGCAACCAATTCTTTGTATTCTAAAAGAGCCTTTTTGTCATTAAGTAAGTTGATGTGTAAAAAGCTGAGCAAGAAAAGCGTTTCTTTTCTCAAATTGGCCAATTCAGGTTTCTGCTCAGACTTGGAAATGACCGACTTCATTTCTCCAATTCCTTGCTCAATTGTGCCGTTAACACCCATAAGGTTTGTAGCCCAACGGTAATTATCGGGTACCGTGCCTATTAGCGTGTGCAACAGCCCCATGCTTTTATATGTAGGAAGAAAGTTGGGGAACTTTTTAATGTTCTTTTCAAGCGCGTTGAAAGCCTTGTTTATGTCTCTTGCTCCGCTTAAGTACTCTCCAAAACGCATTTTGGAAAACGCCCAATGCAGGTGTATTTCACCTTCAGAGAGTAGCTTGTAAGGAGATAAGCCCGGAAGACTTTTTAAAGCCTTAAGTCGGTTGTTTCTGCTTTCCTTCCTTAGTTCAAATTGCTCTTGGTCTTCGGTGACAACTATGTAAAGAAAATCCGAAAGGTCGTTAAGGTATAACGGAGCTAGGTTGTGTTCGTCTGTTTTTTGCCAAGCTTCAATTTTTGAAGAAGCTTTTTTAAATTTTAGGTCGAGTAGGAGGGAATAGGCATCATTATAATCTCCATCAACAGAAAAGTGCTGAGGGAAACCCATCGCTGATGAGCCTAAAACAAATGCTATGGATATGAGGAACTTCAAAACGTGGTACAAAAAAAGGGGATTCAAACTGAATCCCCTTCAATATTCAAGCCTTAATTGGCTTAAGCTTCTTCTTTGCCGTCAATTTCTGGGTCAACCAATACACGACCACAGTGCTCACAAACAATAATTTTCTTTCTAAGAGAAATATCAAGAATTCTCTGTGGTGGAATTTTATTGAAACATCCTCCGCAAGCGCTTCTTTCAATCTTAACAACCGCAAGACCATTCAAAGAGTTCTCACGAATTCTCTTGTATGCAGTAATTAATCTCTCTTCAATTACTTTCTCAGCAGACTTAGACTGCTTAGTCAATTTAGCTTCGTCCTTTTCAGTTTCAGCAACAATTGAGTCAAGCTCAGCTTTCTTAGCTTCAAGGTCTTTCTGACGCTCTTCTAGGTTGGTTTTAGCAACTTCAATCAACTCATTCTTAGCTTCGATGTTAGCTTTGAATTCGTTCATTTTCTTCTCGCAAAGCTGAATCTCCAAGTTTTGGTATTCAATCTCTTTGTTGATAGAATCAAACTCACGGTTGTTTCTAACTTTTCCTTGCTGAGCTTCATATTTCTTGATGGCAGAAAGCGCATCAGTAATCATGTTCTTACGCTGAACAATTGCATCTTCAAATGCATTTACCTCGTCTGTAAGATTCTGAAGTCTTGTGTCAAGACCTGCAATATCATCTTCAAGGTCTTGAACCTCCAAAGGAAGTTCTCCTCTAATCGTTCTGATTCTGTCAATTTCAGAATCAATAGTCTGCAAATTGTGCAGTGCTTTCAGTTTTTCCTCAACTGTGAAATCTGAACCTGCTGTAGCTTTTTTAGTCGCCATGTTTTATAGATAATTGATCGGGTTCGTTTTTACCCTTGTCAAACGGGGCACAAAGGTAGGAAAATTATGCGCCAGTTTTTCAGCTAAAAGATCAATAGTAAACTGTTCGCTTTCAAAGTGTCCTATATCGGCTATAATTATTCGGTTTTCAGCGTCAAAAAACTGATGATATTTAAAGTCTCCAGTAATGAAAATATCGGCCTTTTGGCCAATTGCATTGCCAAGAAGAAAACTGCCAGATCCGCCACAAATAGCCACGGTTTTCACTTTTTCCTTGTGCGGAAGCGTGTATCTAACGCAGTCCGTTTTCATGCTTGTTTTTAGTGATTTGAGAAACACCAAGGCATCAATTTCTTCTGGTAAATCACCAATCATTCCCGAGCCAACTTCTGCCCAGGCGTTTTCCATTGGATAAATGTCAAAAGCAACTTCTTCGTACGGATGCGCATTTCGCATTGCAGATAGAACGGAGGAAACACGGAAGTCTGGAACAATTACTTCAATCTTGACTTCAGGCTCAGTATGAAGTTTTCCTATTTCGCCTACATGCGGAGAGGTTTCTTCATTTCCTCGAAAGGTTCCGTTTCCGTCCGTGTTGAATGAACATTGATCGTAATTCCCAATAGCACCAGCACCTGCGTTAAACATTGCATGCCGTACTTCCTCGGCATTTTTGGTTGGTGCGTACGTAACCACTTTTTTGAGTCGCTCTTTTTTAGGTTGAAGGACTCGGACATTTTTTAACCCCAACTTATCGGCAAACCTCTTGTTTACGCCATCGCTCACATTATCAAGATTAGTGTGGATGGCATAGAGCAGAATATCGTTCTTAATGGCTTTGATTATTGTACGCTCAATGTAGTTTTTGCCGTTAAATCGTTTTAAGCCGCTAAACACAATTGGATGGTGAGAAACAATCAGATTACAGCCTTGTGAAATGGCATCATCCACCACATCTTCTGTGCAGTCTAAACTCACCATTATGCCTTTTACTTCGGTACTAGAATCTCCAACCAAGAGGCCAGAATTATCGTAACTCTCTTGCAGAGATGGCGGAGCTAACTTCTCCAAGTAATTGATTATTTCAGATGCTTGCATAAAGCAATATTAATAAGAATGTGTTGTTCCTGAGTATATTCGGCCATGCCTTGGTACAGACATATTTTATGGCCTTTTGCTGCTATTTACGGAATGGTTGTTTGGACAAAAAACAGGCTGTTTGATTTCAATCTGCTGTCTTCCAAGGAGTTTGATGAGCCAATTATTTGCATCGGAAATCTTGAAGCAGGCGGCACTGGAAAATCTCCATTGGTGCATTTTACCACTAAAACATTGCTGAAAAATGACTTGAATGTGGCTGTTTTGAGTAGAGGTTATGGCAGAACTTCAAAAGGATTTTGGCTGGTAGAAGTTAGTTCAATTGCGGATGAAGTGGGAGACGAACCGCTTCAGGCCAAGTTGCGATTTCCGCAAGCAATTGTTGCTGTTTGCGAGGACAGGGTAGAGGGCGTTAAGCGGATTTTAGAATCTTCCCCAAAAGTTGATGTGGTAGTTATGGATGATGGATTTCAGCATCGGTGGATAAAACCATCTCTGAATATTCTTACAACGCCAGCGAGCTTGCCATTTTATCAAAACTCGCTATTGCCAGTTGGTAGCCTTCGCGAAGCAAAATATGAAGCAAAACGTGCTGATGCTTTGGTTTTTACTGGCGGAAAGAATGAAGCTGAAAACAATTTTAAAGGACAAACATTTTCTTCAAATGCGGTTGCCGGTGCATTGATTCAGTTTGCAGGAAGAAAGGTTGAGACTGATGCAGTAAAGAAGGTTGTTCTGCTTTCAGGAATTGCAAATTCTAAGCGGTTTGAAAATTCGGCAGCGGTACATTACCAGACACTTCATCATTTGAACCTTAACGACCATCATCGGTACGAGAAAAAAGACCTTCAAAACCTGATGGAAATTTATAATAGTTTTGGCGCGGCTGCTGATGCAGTAATAACCACGGAGAAGGATGCAGCGCGCCTGATGAATTCCCCGTTTTTAAAAGAACTCAAAGAAACTCCTGTTTTTTACCTGCCGGTGGATGTTGAATTCATTGGTTCGGATAAAAAGGAGTTTCAAAAAATGATATTAGCTCATGGAAAACATGCTCGAAAAAATTAATGAAACCGCGGAATACCTGAAGAAAAGAACAGGTTCAAATCCATCGGTAGGAATTATTCTAGGAACAGGATTAGGTGGTTTGGTGAAGGAAATTGAAGCTGAACATGTTGTTCCTTATGAGGAGATTCCAAACTTTCCTGTGTCAACGGTAGAAGGTCATTCAGGGAAATTGATTTTCGGAAAACTTGGAAACAAAACAGTTATGGCCATGCAAGGTCGTTTCCATTATTACGAGGGATATGACATGAAAGAAGTCACTTTTCCGGTGCGTGTAATGAAGGCGTTAGGGATGAATGACTTAATTGTTTCTAACGCAAGCGGAGGTGTAAATCCAGACTATGAAATAGGCGATTTGATGATTTTAAACGATCACATCAACCTGTTTCCAACCAATCCGCTAATGGGAAAAAATTATCCGGAATTAGGTCCGCGCTTCCCAGATATGAGCGAGGCTTACGATAAGGAATTGGTTGCTCGTGCAAAGGAAATTTCTTCGGCAAACGGAATTAAAGTTCAGGAAGGAATTTACGCTGGTTTAAGCGGGCCTTGTTTGGAGACTCCAGCAGAATACACTTACGTGAGAAATACTGGTGCCGATACGGTTGGAATGTCAACCGTGCCGGAAGTAATTGCTGGTCGCCATGGCGGAATGCGCTGTTTTGCAGTATCCATCATCACCGACCTCGGTGTTCCTGGTAAAATTGTAAAAGTGACGCACGAAGATGTTATTGAAGTTGCTGCCAAGGCGGAACCAAAAATGACCTTAATTATGAAAGAACTCATAGCTACTCTCTAATGAAAGCACTTGCTACTTCGCTTGCACTATTGCTTTGTACAACGGTCTTTGCGCAAAACATACATAGATGCGCCACCGTTAATGCGGTAGAATTAAGAAACGCTCAGTTTCCTGGTTACACTAAAGCAATCAACAAAACATTTGATAATGCCAAGGCTCATGCCTCAGCGAAGGATGTGAACGAACCAAACCCAATTTATCAAGTTCCAGTTGTGGTTCACATCGTTTACAGTACGCCAGAAGAAAATATCTCTAACGAGCTAGTTTACGCTCAAATAGCAAGATTAAATAAGGACTACCGTAGATTAAATGCAGATTCTGTAGATACACGACCTGACTTCCTTCCGGTTGCTGCAGATGCTGGAATAGAGTTTTACTTGGCAGGAACAGACCCTGATGGAAATCCTACGGGAGGAATTACCAGAACGCAGGTTTCTAGAACAGACTTTGCGCCAGACTTCACTGGAGGTGGGTTAGATGATGTGAAGCAAAGCTCGCATGGAGGAGTAGATTCTTGGAACACAGATGAGTACTTGAATATTTGGGTTTGCGATTTGATTGGAACCGGTGGCTTTTTTCAGTTGTTTGGCTTTGCGTATCCACCAGCTTCGGCTCCAAATTGGCCTGCTGGTCAAGGAGCGCCCTCTAGCAATTTAGAGGGAGTGGTTATTCATTATGAGGTTTTTGGTGATGGGAATCCGTTGGCAACTGGTGGCTTAAGCATATCGGATAAAGGAAGAACGGCTGTGCATGAAATTGGTCATTATTTAGGTCTTCGTCACATTTGGGGAGATGCAAACGTTTTTTTGGGTGAAGATGGTTGCGCGGTAGATGACGGATTAGCCGACACGCCAAATGCAGCCGATAATGCCGCTCAGATTTGCAACTTTAACAAAAACACGTGTACAGATTCACCAGTAGATTTTCCTGATATGATTGAGAACTACATGGATTATGCACAGGATGGTTGCATGAATCTGTTTACACAAGATCAAGCAGATATTATGCGAAGCATGTTAGAAACCGCTAGAACCGATTTAGCAGATGGTTCTGTGCCGCCAACCGGAATTGATGAAAACACGATTGCAGCAAGTGAGGTTTCTGTTTTTCCAAATCCGTCAAACGGTGAATTTCAGGTTCAGTTTTCGAAAGATTTAAATCTTGAGAACATTGAATTAATTGATTTGAAAGGAAGGCATGTTCAGAGTTTTTCTAGTCAGAACCTTGCCGCAAACGGTAGCATGAATTACCCAAATGCAAAGAGCGGTGCTTACATGCTTAAACTCACTTTTACTGAAGGAACAATTGTAAAACGATTATTTATTCAATAATGATTTGAAAATTCTTTGGCAATTTCTCGCTAATTGTAAAACGAAACCCAGCCTGATTATCAGGCTGGGTTTTTTGTTTTTCAACTGTCAGAATATATTGGGTTAGTCAATCACCATGGCTAATTCTGCTAAGCGAATAAACTCAGCGCGCCTTCCATCTTCATCTGCACCTTTGCTTTTCTCTGCCATGTCAATCACTTTCTGAATTTGACCTAATCGCTGCGCGGCATCTAGGTCTTTGTCAAGAAGAATCATTCCAAATTGAGATAAAGCTGCCGAGAACCTCAGATTGGCAGATCTGTTTTCAATAGAGTCAGATTTTGACGAGAGCGTTTGAGACAATAAGCTGCTCACATCTTCATCTGGCTTCTTGTACCGAAGTTTAACTAGCAGTAGCTCATCATCTAATCCCGTAGCAATTTTTGCTTTGGTGAGTTGATATTTCAACGTGTCAACCAGTAAAGGTCCCTCAGAAATTTCAGCGCCAGCAGGAATAATTTCATACAAAGCAGTTACAGTGTGTCCCGCGCCAAGTTCGCCAGCATCTTTTCTGTCGTCCTTGAAATCCTCTGCGGCTAAACGTCTGTTTTCGTAGCCAATTAAGCGGTATGCCAACACATTTGAAGGATTAAATTCTACCTGAATTTTAACATCCTTGGCAATAGTGAAAAGCGTTCCCCAGAATTCTTGCACGAGTACTTTTTGCGCTTCTTGCAGATTGTCTATGTAGGCAAAATTGCCGTTGCCTTTATCTGCGAGTTGCTCCATTTTATGGTCTTTGAAATTTCCCGTTCCAAACCCTAAAACGGTTAAGAAAATACCAGTTTCGCGTTTCTTTTCAATAAGTTTCACCAGTCCATCATCAGACGAAATGCCAACGTTAAAATCTCCATCGGTACAAAGAATAACACGGTTGTTTCCTTCTTTAATGAACTCCTTTTTGGCAATCGAATAAGCCAATTCAATTCCTGCTCCACCAGCTGTAGAACCACCAGAATTCAGTTGGTCAATGGCGGAAAGTATTTGCGCAGTTTTATCACCTGCGGTGGATGGAAGCACCAGTCCAGCTGCACCAGCGTAAACAACGATTGAGATTTTGTCCGTTTTCTCAAGTTCATTTACCAAAAGTCTCAGCGACTTTTTCAAGAGCGGAAGCTTGTCATGACTAGACATCGACCCAGAAACATCAATCAGAAAAATGAGATTGTTTTTTGGTCGTTTTTCAATCTTTAACTCTTTTCCCTGAAGCCCAATGTGGACCAGTTGATTAGCCGAATTCCATGGGCAACTAGCAACTTCGGTTGTAATGCTAAATGGCTTATCGCCCTCTGGTTGTGGGTAATCGTACTTGAAATAGTTAATCATCTCTTCAATTCGCACCAACTCAATTGGTGGCAAGGAACCCATATTAAGACTTCTTCTTATTTGACTGTACGAAGCAGCATCAACATCTATAGAAAACGTAGATAATGGCTCCGCAAACACGTTTTTAAACGATTGACTTTTGTATAAATCGTAGCCAGCCGAAAGGCCAATTGGCTTTAGTTTTTTCCGTTTCTTTTTTGCGTCTGTTCTAGAGTCTCGGGTTGCAACCATAGCCATTCCGCGTGCGGGTAGCTTTTCAATTGAGATGTTTGTCTCTCCTAGAGATGCTGG
>JBMYXX010000129.1:0-7942 GCA_049608805.1 Flavobacteriales bacterium
CCAAATACGCTCTCTAAGTTTAGCCAAGAGTTTGGGCGACATAACCGATTCCGATTTAAACTGAATGAGCTTACCATAAGAACCAGCCGCTCGGTTTAAAAGATGAATCTGATTTGGGTGAACTATAAAGCAGGTGTAATCTGTAACCTCATATTCTTGAAAATCTATGAGTTGCTTACCTCCACCCTTCTCAAAGAAGATTATTTCAAAGTAATTGTGCCGATGCTTTTGGGTAAAATCGTACGCATTACTGTGCGAAACATTCCGAATAAACAGTGGAGATTCACCGCTATTCAAATTATGGAGAGGAAGGTTTTCTGAATTCGGTTTCACCACCGCAAGTTAGCTGGTATCCATCCAAAACAATGATGAACCCTCTACGGCAAGCCAATAAACAATAGAGATTCAAACGCTAATTGACTAATCGGTCTGTGGCGCAACAGAAAGTCCTAACAGTAAGATTCGCGTTATTAGTTCGAGTATCAGATATTCGCTTCATGGAATTGAATAAAGACTTCTGGAACAACCGATATGCTGAGAATCTAACCGGTTGGGATGTCGGCTATCCAAGTACTCCGCTAAAGGATTTTATTGATACGCTAACGGATAAGTCAATCCGTATTCTAATCCCAGGTTGCGGGAATGCTTATGAGGCTGAATATCTGCACCAACGAGGTTTTAAGAATGTGTATGTAATTGACCTAGCGCCCTTAGCGTTAGAAGGTTTTGCTAAACGTGTTCCTGAATTCCCTAAAGAAAATTTAATTCTTGGGAATTTCTTCGAACATGAAGGCGAGTACAATCTCATTTTGGAGCAGACATTCTTTTGTGCTCTCAATCCTGATTTGCGACAGGAATACGCTAGGAAAATGAGCAATCTTTTAGCGCCAAATGGAAAACTCGCAGGAGTTATGTTTAATCATCCACTAACTGAGAAAGGACCACCATTTGGTGGTAGTGCGGATGAGTATAGAGGTTACTTTGAGAAACGATTCGAAATTGTCTCCCTGCATGAATGCGAGAATTCAATCAAACCTAGACTAGGAAGTGAGTTGTGGGTGGAGATAGTGAAACGCTAATTGTCATTCCGAGTGAGGAACGAACCGAGGAATCTAATTCCAACAAAATTTCTAGACTACGCTAAAGCTTCGCTCGAAATGACATGAGTGTTACTTCTCAATCTTCTTATAACTCGCCACAATTCCTTTGATTAATGCCGAACTAAAACCAGCATGCTCCATCTCATTTAACCCAGTAATAGTACAGCCTTTGGGAGTTGTAACTTTATCTATTTCACTTTCAGGATGCGTTTCATTCTGAATGATAAGTTCCGATGCCCCTTTCATAGTTTGACTTACAATTGCCGTTGCCGTTTTGGCATCAAAACCAACCTCAATTCCTCCTTGAATCATAGCACGCATAAAACGCAGAACATAGGCAATTCCGCAGGCTCCGAGAATCGTAGCCGCTTCCATTAAGTTTTCATCGATATAAAGCGTAGAGCCAATTTTATCGAACAATCCAGTAATGGCATTTCGTTGCTCATTTGTTGCGCCCTTATCACAAATAAGCGTCATGCTCTCGTTTACATCGGCCGCAGTATTTGGCATCGCTCTAAAAATTGGAAGCTCACTTCCACTCCACTTTGCCAGTTCATCCAACGTAATTCCCGTTGCCAAACAAACCAAAATGTGCTTATCAGGTTTTAACTCATTTTTGATTTCAGCAAGAATTGGCTCTACGTTGTACGGTTTTACCGCCAATACAATCACATCAGCATTTTTAACTGCTTCAGCATTGTTTGAGGTAACTGTTGCTCCATTATCAAGCAGTGAATCGAGAGAAGCCGTATTTCGTCTCGTGGCAATTAAATCAGCAGCAGAAAACCCATCGTCTAAAAGGCCATTAGCTATGGTTAATCCTAAGTTTCCACAACCAATAATTGCAATTTTCTTGTCTTTCATATCTCAAATTCCAATCTTCGAAGTTAGCTATTAGCTTACACGCAATAAACTGTAAGTGATAACGTAAAAGCAAAAATCAACCCGATGAAATCTTCACTGTTCTACTCATTTTTGTTCGCGTTAGCCATTGGGTTTAACGCTTGTAACCAGGCAGATTGCGAAGAAGGCACACCAGACCCAAACTGTAACTGTTACGAGATTTACGCCCCTGTTTGTGGATGCGATAATGTGACATATTCTAACGATTGTCACGCAGAATGCTCCGGAATTACTGAATACACATCTGGAGCGTGTCTGTGAATTACAGAAAGTCTTTATTCGTTTGTTTAATAGTTTGTCTTATTGGAACAGGCTGTTCTAAAAATGCTGAAACCACCTTTGCTGATAATGATAAAAGTGCCAGTTTCACTGTAAACGAAACCGAATTTGTCGGGCTAGATGAAATCCGCTGGTTTAAAAGTGGTCCGCAAAACTCCCTTCAGTTTATGAAACGAACATCTAATGACAATGAACATGTGATTATTGTGATTTTTAATGGTGATACCGCTGGGAGTTATCCATTAGAAGGCATCAATGGAACTCACCGGCTTTCTTACTTCGCGCCCGGTGTAAATGCAACCACTTTCGAAGGTTCTGTGGTTGGCGGAACACTTCAGATTACCACCTTTGATGGAACCCCACCTTGTTTATCCGGCAACTACACTTTTGGATTCGATACCATTGATATCTCTGGGCAGTTTAAAAACCTACGGCCGGAGTAATCCAAACTCCTTGGCAATCCAGTAGGTAGAGTGAAAATTGATGTCTTTTGAAAAGAGCCCAACTTTTCCGCCTTGGTCTTTTTCTGTCCCAACATCTACCGCTAAAACGTGACCGAGACCATCAAACTCGTAGAGTACAATCATTTCCTCCTTTTCGTCTTCAGACCAAGAACTACGTTTCACTTGAGGATTTCCTTGGAACTTGTTCTGAACGAATACAGAATCGCGGTCTATTTCATGTAAGCCAGTCCATTGTTCCATAATCTCATTGGCATTTTTAGGATTGCAAACAACATCATCTGCTCCCTGTAGGATGACCATTTTCGGGTATTCACCTCGAAATTCTTCATTCACCAATCGAACGCGTCTTGCCCATTCCCACGGTTTTCTATCCACCCAACCAAACATGCTTCCGACCCCACTGATGATGTTTCCCGAACCGTACGGTCCACCAGCGTAGGATGCAACAGATTTGAAATCAGCAGGATACAAGGCAGCGGCCGTAACTGCCATAACAGCTCCAGCCGAAACACCAGTAACGGAAATGTGGTTTTCATCAATCGGATAATTGGCTTTCATGAATTCGACAATTTGATGGATGGAAGCCACCTCGCCTTTCCCGCGTTCTGTGTCTTTTCCATAGAACCAATTGAAGCAACGATTCATGTTATTCTTTCCTTTCTGTTCGGCGTATGCGATGATGAAACCGTTTTCATTGGCCAATTTATTCCAACCACTTAGACGCATCATTCCATGGGCATCTTGATTGCAACCGTGTAAAACAACGACTAAAGGAACTTTACCGTAAGGCAAACTATCCGGAATATGAACAAACAACCTCAGCTTACCTGGGTTCTTCCCAAAACTTTCAACCTCCGTCATATCCTGACCATGAACAGAAACTGCCAAAAGAAAAAGAGCTATGAGGAAATGAAGGCGAATCATTGGTTGTATATTCAACGCCAAAGCTGTAAAAAGTATTTTGATGAAATGAGTGTTGATTTCAAACTTCGTCCTTGGTCAAAAGAAGACCTACCAAGTTTGGTCAACCATGCAAACAACCCAAAGATTGCGAACAACCTTTCTGATGGCTTTCCGCACCCGTTTACAGAAGAGAACGGCAAACGTTTTCTCAAAATATTTGTAGAAAGTGAAACTGATTTATTTCTCTGCATAGATGTGAACGGAGAAGCAGTGGGTAGTATTGGTATACATTCTAAGAAAGACGTCCACCGCAAGAATGCAGAAATCGGTTATTGGTTAGCAGAACCATTTTGGGGGCAAGGAATTTTAAGTCGGGCAATTCCGCAAGCAGTGAATTTGGCTTTTGAGAAGTTTGACATTACTAAGGTTTTAGCCTGTCCGTACGGAGAGAACCGAGGTTCTCAAAGGGTATTGGAGAAATGCGGCTTTGTGCTGGAGGCAAGACTTAAGGATAACATATTCAAAAACGGACGGTATCAGGATGAGTTAATTTATACTGTTAATCGCGAAAAATGGGAGAATTCATGAGTATTCCATTCAAACTTCGTCCATGGTCAATGGAAGACTTACCAAGCTTGATAAAGTATGCCAACAACTTCAACATCTCCAATAACATGTTTGACGGGTTTCCGCATCCGTACACAAAGGAAGACGGAAAGCGTTTCATCGAAATAACAGAGAAATCGAAAGACATGATTCTATGCATTGAGGTAAATGGCGAAGCAGTTGGAAGTGCCGGAATTCATCTAAAAAATGATGTCTACCGGAAGAATGCGGAGATAGGTTACTGGTTGGCAGAACCATTTTGGGGACAAGGAATAATCAGCAAAGTAACGCCCAAGATTGTTGATTTTGGTTTCGAAAAGTTTGGCATTGAGAGAATCTATGCCCGTGTTTATGGCAGGAACCTTGGGTCACAGAAAGTCTTGAAGAACTGTGGGTTTCAATTTGAAGGACAATTTGAAAAGACCATTTTCAAGAATGGGAAATTTGAAGACGAAATAATCTATTCAGTCAGACGCAATAAATGGAAGAAATGACACCATCCGAAAAAGGCCTAGAAATAGGCAAACTATTCAACGAATTCCTTCGTGAGAAGAAACAGATTCCACATGCCACACCTAAAATATTTAATCCACGAATTCAAGGTTGGTTGAATGGTTTTTGCGATGGCATCGCGGAAGCATCTGAACTCAATGAAGATGATGCTCACGCACTCCGAAGTGCCGTTTACATCAATATGTTTGATGGAAGTAACACGGGGCAGCGCATGGGTTTGGACACACTTTCAGAACGGCAAAGAATTCTAAGCACCGGGCCAACGCTTGGTTACAATGCCATTTTCTTTGAGTTTGCCGAGAAAGGAAAAGCTGACGGGATTACATTCGCTCAAAATCCAGAACACGAATTACTGCTCTACTCTCTACTTTGAAAACCCTCCTTCTTCTGATCTTACTTGGGTTGGCTTCTCTCTCTGCAAATGCGCAGATGAAGGCCACGGACATCAAGCGTATCGAATGCTATTCTGGAACTTTCAAGTTTGATGGAAAGCTTGGTTCGTACAAGGTCAAAGAGCACAAGCTGAAATTGCTGGAAGTTGAACCCAAGGTTGTGGTTATTGACGCCACCATTTCAATTAGTTCTGAAACTGCAGGGGTTACCAAATTGACGTTGCAAACGAAGCATGGCTTACGCTATTTTGGTGGTGGCGAGCAGTTCTCGCACGTAGAACTCACTGGAAAGAAAGTGCCGTTTCTGGTAGAAGAAAACGGCATTGGCCGAGGAGACCAACCCGCCACTAGAACCGCAAATCTGGTTGGCGCTGGTGGGCATGAATGGACCACCTACTGTCCTATTCCATTGATTCTTTCAACAGACAACAAGGCTTACCTGATTGAGAACGATTGCTACTCAGAAATTGACCTATCGGTAGATGGAGAAATCACATTCATTGTGCATGACAATGAGCTTCACTTACGCGAATTTGACGCCAATTCGCCAAAGAAACTCTTGACTTCCATTACGGCCAAGATTGGCAGAATGCCAGAACTACCTGATTGGACCTACGGAACGATTCTCGGAATTCAAGGCGGTGCCGAACGTGTCAAGCAATTGGTAAAAGAAGCTAAGGATTACGGTAATCCTATTTCAGCAATTTGGATTCAAGATTGGGTTGGAAAAAAGCAAACCAGGATTGGTTCTCGGTTGCGCTGGGAATGGAAACCAGACACCACAACTTACCCGAATTTCAAAGAGTTCTGTTCTGAAATGAACGCCAATGACATCAAAGTAATGGGCTACATCAATCCGTTTTTGTTGGAAGAAACGGACATGACCAACGAAGCATTGAAAAATGGTTACATCATTCATCATCCAGATGGAAAACCTTATCTCATTCCGTTTGGTGGATTCAAAGGTTACATCATCGACTTGAGCAATCCAGATGCTTGGAATTGGATAAAGGATATCATCAAAACGAATATGATTGGCAGCGGGCTGAGTGGTTGGATGGCCGACTTTGCTGAGTGGTTACCATTTGACGGTAAGCTCCATTCTGGTCAAGACCCAAAGGATTACCACAACCGTTTTGCAGCCAATTGGGCTAAGGTGAATCGGGAGGCTGTCGAAGAAGCAGGTAAACTAGGTGAAGTGGTGTTCTTCTCGCGTTCTGGCTTTACGGGTTCTTCGGGTATCTCTACGCTTTTCTGGGCTGGTGACCAATTGGTTGATTATGGTGAGAACGATGGATTGGGTTCTGCAATATCCGCTATGCTAAGTTCTGGATTGAGTGGTTTGGCCGTCAACCATTCTGATGTTGGCGGATACACGGCCCTCAAATTTCCATTCTTCAAGAACTATCTGCGCGACAAGGAAATTCTCTATAGATGGATTGAGTTCGAAGCCTTCACTCCTATTTATAGAACTCACGAAGGGCTCTTACCAAATGATATGGTTCAGTACTATACAGATAGTTCAACACAAGAACTCTTCGCAAGATTTGGTCAAATTCATAAGAAATTACAGCCCTATTTGAAAAAGCAAATAAGGTACGCTGCACAAAAAGGAATCCCCGTCATTCGTCATCCTTGGTTGGTCTGTCCTAACGACCCCAATTGTCTGAATACCGATTATCAGTTTTTTGTTGGTGATGATTTACTTGTAATGCCGGTTACAGAGCGCGGACAAACCACCGTGAAAGGTTATTTCCCCGAAGGAAAATGGCGCCACTATTTCACCAAAGAAATTATTGAGGGTGGAGCTTGGCGTGACATAGAAACTCCTGTTGGAACACCAGCTGTGTTTTGGAGAAGCAAAAATTAAGGTGTACTTGTTTCAACAGAATCTACCTGTAAAACCACCGAGTCTTGTGGCAAAACTTGCAAAGAATCTATAGGTGCAACCGAAGTTGAATCTGCCGCCTTACTAGCCGATTTGATAATCAGGTTCTTAAAAACCTTACCAATCGCCTTACCCAACTTGTATTCTGGGTCTGTTAAATCTCCCTCAACGGGAACTTCTAAATCAATAATTCCAGACCTTCCTTTCAGCACCTTAACCGCAAGTTTTACGGGCAGCTTTAGCGCATCTTCATGCTTGTCCTTTTCAGAAATCTCTAAAGAATCTATTCTGAGGTGCAGTAAGCTGTTTAACTGGCCTGACTGAATATCAACATCGGCATTAAAACCAAGTAGCCCCTGCTCTACTTCGTGCCCCAAATAATGATGTAGGTATGGAGAAACATCGGCCAAGGCTACCTCATTTAGCTGAAGATTCACCTTGAAATCTTCATGCAATGTTGGGTCTAACCGCGCTTCCATATCTAACCGACCAGCCGCACCCAATATGGCGCTACTGTACACCATTACACTATCAGACGCAGATGTTATTCCGTAAGAATGTAATTCTGCTTGGCGGGTAGAATATGCAAACGGCATTCGCATGGTGTGATCCTCAAAATCGAAACTCAACCCTTTAATCGAAAGTGTATCTAGCCTAAAATCGCTCACCTGAATATCTTGCATGGCTTGCTTTACGTAATCCCCAATAAGCAAGAAGAAATTGGAGCTGTGATCTGTAGGTGCCTCAACAACTACTTCAACCGTGTCTAATTGCAATACAAGCAAAGAATCTGCAAGCAAAGCGGCAGAATCTGACTCAGCAACTACCACATCTTTTAACAAGTAGGAAAGGTTATTCCCATCTTCATACAACTGAAACCATCCGTACGGATTG
>JBMYXX010000130.1:0-7921 GCA_049608805.1 Flavobacteriales bacterium
ACCGAAAGTTGCCCTATTTATGTCGGGATGAAAAAAGCATGCAGAAACTCCAATTTTAATCATGTTGCAAAGATAAAGCGGCAATACGTTTGTGCTTGTTCCGTTGGTTAACTTTATCCACGATTGAGACTTTTTATCTACATAACGCTCCTTCTGTTACCACAACTGCTTTCGGCACAGAAAGTAAAGTGGGAAAACACCACGGTCAATTTCGGAACCGTTAGGGATTGGAACAGCCCACCAGCAACCTTTACATTTCAGAATACGGGCAAAGAAAAACTTATGTTTTTGCCTCAACGGCACGATAGGGAAGTACTGGTTCGGTATCCAAATCATGCCATTAGGCCAGGAGAAACTGGTACTATTCAAATCTTGTATTACACGGGAGAAACGGGTTCGTTTTCAAGAACTGTGGAGGTTTATAGTAACGCTTCTAACAAGGCTGAAAAGCTCACGATTAAAGGAAACATCAAAAGCATTTATGCTGATGCGTTGACGTCTTGTCCTTCGTTTCAAACCACCACGCCAACTAAATCTGGAGACCCAAATGTTATTCAGGTGGTAGATGCTAAAATGGATAGACCAATTGCTGGTGCGCAGGTGGAGATTTACGACCGTGGAGTTAGGAAAACCATTAACGGAACCAACTTAGAAGGTGTCGCAGTAAATTGGATTGAACCCGGAAAGTACATCGCGGTAGCTTACAAGGAGGGTTATGAAAAAGGGGAGGAGGAAGTGGCGTTTAGCAAGCGTAACCGAAGTCATGTGTTGTACTTGAACCGAAAAGTAAATCAGTTAGAAATTCTGGATGAGGAAGAGATAATCGCATCTGTTGATAATCGCTGGGAGGAGCCAGGCGAGATTTCAGAGGACAGATTTCAGACGTCAGAACCAATAAATGAAAATATCGATTTGGGAGTTACTACAAATGACGGATGGGATGAAGAGGTAGTTGTTGAAACTTCGGAACCAGTTAAGACGGAGGTTGAGGATGAATTCGACTTAGGAATTACAACCAATGAGGTTTTGGCTGAAGAAGTTATTGAGCCGCCTGTGGAGGAGGTTTTTGACTTGGGAATTACAACGAATGATAGCTGGGATGAACCTGCTACAGTTTTAGAGGAGAATGAAAAACCTGTAGAAGAAGTCGCTGAAAAAGAGATTGACCTCGGGGTAAGCATCAACGACCAGTTGGATGAGAAGGTTGTGGAACTCCAACCAACTCAGGATGAAGTTGAACGTACCGTGGAAGCTGCATTGGCAAATGCGGAAAAGGACGAACCTGTGGCTGAAGTAGAACGTCAACCAGAACCCGAATTTTCCACAAATCGCTACAAGCCAAATAACGTTTTGCTCTTGCTTGATGTGTCTGGCTCCATGAAGGATGACGATAAAATGGTCAAACTCAAATCATCAATTCGCAGATTGGTTATGATGCTTCGCGAAGTAGATGTGTTAACTATGATAGCTTACAATTCAACCTCTTGGGAAGTATTGGCTCCAACTCCAGTTACCGATAATCAATCGATTATAACCCTGATTGATAGCCTTCAGCCGGGCGGCTACACAAACGGAGTAAAAGGAATGGAATCCGCGTATTCGAGTTTAGAGAGTCAGCTTATTTCTGGCGGAAACAATCAGCTTATTATTGCAACTGATGGTAAGTTTAACTCATCTAAATTTTCTGAAAAGGATGCAATAAGTTTGGTGAAAAGCAACTCAGATAAAGGAATTGTCCTTTCAATAATTGGCTTTGGAGAAGATGGAGAAGCTGGACGTTTAATGAAGAAATTGGCAAATCTTGGAGAGGGAAGTTTTCTACAAGTAAAGAACAACGAAGACCCAACAGAATTGCTGGCCGAGGAGATTAAGAACCGTTCTAGAAAGTAGGTTTGTCATTTCGAGCGAAGAGAAACGAAGTCGAGAAATCTAATTAGTCAGATAGATTTCTCCACTACGGTCGAAATGACGGGTGGGAGAAAACTCTAGACTTCTAAGTATTTCCGCAAGCCGACAAGGCTTAAATTAAAGCCTCTGTCAATCGCATTTCGATACTGCCACAGAACAAATGGAGCTAGCATTCCACTCATTTTAAGGGTCGAATGATATTGTGTTTTCCCGTTTGGGAGTTCGAATAAAACTTGGATTCTATCAGTCTTTAATATCACACCATAATTAAGTCCGTAGCGCATTTTTTTAGGTGCGGTAATCTCGAAAAATCGTTCTGTTTGATGAGTCGGTTTTCTGCCAGGAAACATGTTGGCATACATCGTAATTCCTCCTCCAACCCGGAAGTCGCATTTCACTTTTGGGCAGAATTCATTCCATTTTCCATAATTGTCAAAGTCTGTAATTGCCTCCCAAACCTTTTCAATTGGAGCATTAAATATTGCCGTATGAATGATGGGCCTAGCCATTTAGAGCCTCGCCATAAATCTTTCTAAAGTCATCCCTACTAACCGGTTTTGGGTTGTTTGGATGGCAGAAATCTGCAATTGCTAAATCTGAGAGTGGGTCTAGATGCTCTTCTTTTACGTCAATTCCAGCTAAGTTGGTTGGAAGTCCCAAACGCTCATTCAGCTTGAAAAGCTCATCTATTAATTGAACCCCATTTCCATTTTTCAACCCCATTGCATTCGCCATATCCTCAAAGCGAGATTCAAAACCTTCTAAGTTGAATTTCATTCCGTACGGAAGATTGACTGCATTGGCCAAACCATGGTGTGTGTCTAACATTTGAGATAGCGGATGAGCCAACGAATGCACCACACCAAGTCCTTTTTGGAAAGCGACAGCACCCATTAAACTGGCCAACATCATATCAGAACGAGCTTCTGCGTTATCGCCTTCGTGAGTCGCTTTTTCTAAAGATTTAGCCACAAGCTTGATGCCTTCTAAAGCGATTCCATCACACATTGGGTGATAGTTTTTTGCAACGTAAGCTTCCATATTATGCGTTAGGGCGTCCATTCCTGTTGCCGCAGTTACAAACGAAGGAAGACCGAATGTTAAAGCGGGATCTGCAAAAACAACTCCTGCCAAAAGCTTTGGTGAGAAGAGAATTTTCTTCTGATGCGTTTCATCATCAGCAATAATGGCGCTTCGGCCAACTTCGCTTCCCGTACCGCTTGTGGTAGGCACGCAAACGAAATACGGAACCTCTTCGGTAACGTACTTATCGCCTCCAATCAAATCATCATAATCAAACAAATCTCTGTGGTGATTGATGGCTAACGCGATAGAACGCGCTACATCCAGCCCAACACCACCACCAATTCCAACAATACAATCAGAGCTCGCCTCATTGTACGCGGCTTTGCCCTTCATTACATCCGATTTAACGGGGTTTTTGTGCATCTCACAGTAAACCGATGGTTCAAGTCCTGCGGCTTTTAAATCATCCATTATTTCCAGAAAAAATGGAAGTGTAGCCACAATTGGGTCGGTAACCAAAAGTGGCCTCTTTTTGCCTTGATCTTTCAAATGCTGAGGAAGCTCTTTTATTGCTCCTACACCAAACCTGATTACTGTTGGGAAATTGAACTGAACGATACTCATTTGCGATTGTGATTTATTGTTGTCGTAAAACTAATCGCCAAAATGAATTGTATATTCGTTTTATCAAAAGCAAAATCATGAAGTTTTTAACCATCGTTTCTCTAGCCGTTTTACCAATGTTTGGAATGGCTCAGTCTATTACACCAGAAGTAATTGCAAGTGCTGGAGAGCATTTCGATAATGGAACAACACAACTTAGTTGGACGCTTGGAGAAGTGGTTATTGATACTTACGATAACGGAACAAACATTCTAACACAAGGATTTCATCAAACACAACTAACCGTTACGTCTATTGACGAGACGTTGGCTGATATTCGATTGAACATGTATCCGAACCCAACTTCTGAGGTTTTGAATATTGAACTTGGAAATAACGAAAGCGACATTGAATTGAAGTTGTTTGATATGAGCGGAAAGCTCGTTCATCAAGATAAAATTGAAGCTTACCAAACTAAATATGTTGTTCCTATGAACAAGGTTGCAACTGGAAATTACTTGGTTCAGATGCAAAGTGTTGATGGGAAAATGAACACGACTCACAAAGTAATTAAGCAAGGAATTAGCCAATAACCAATTCGGAAAATGAGTTTGAAGCCTCTGAGAAATCAGAGGCTTTTTTTATGCCTTAGTTTTTTGTTCAATTTCTATCATGGTGAGTTGTGCGGCCGCACACAATTTCTCAATTCCATCCATTACAATGAAAACGTCTGCACGACAAACCGTTAAGGTTTTACCATATTTCAAAACCTCACCTTTTCCAATAAGTAACTCGCCAGCTCCGGGTCGTATCAGGTTGAGTTTAAACTCTACACTCAAAACTGTTGAGTGTTCATTCATTAGTGAAAGACTGGCATAGCCAGCAACGTTATCGGCAACGGTACTAATAACGCCAGCATGGAAAAAACCATTTTGCTGAGTTAGATTCTCGTTGAACGGAACATGCATTTCACAAAACCCGGGTTGCACATCAATCAGCTCAGCGCCTATGTGCTCCATGAATTTTTGTGAGGCAAAGCTTTTCTCAACCTTGGTTTTGTAATCTGGGAATTGAGCTTGTAGTTTCATTAAAGTGATGAGAGTTAAAACATCAATGTTAAACCTAACCCAGTTGATGCTGGTCGGAAAAGCAAAGAAGATGTTTCGTCAAATTCTCCTAGTGTTGAATTGTAACGATTTACTGCTTTTACCCTTAAGTGCTTTCCATAAATTAACATGAGGGCTCCGGCACCAAGGGTGCCGATTCCTGCTCCAAAAATGGTCCAGTTCATTGTTCTTGGTTTCTCTGTGCCACCGTAAGTAACTTCGGAATTCAAAGAGTTTCCTAGGGCCTGACCAATAGAAAAGCCAAAAAGAAAACCGCCACCAACGCAGGTTACGGCACCAATCGCGTTCCAAGCTTGCCCACCTCTAAACTGGCTTAAGGCGTTTGGTGAAGAGGATAATAATTCCTTGACTTCGGACTTAGTAAGAATAGCAATTCCAAGATGATAGACCTCTTTTACGCCTTGTCGTCCTATGGATAAACTATCGGTTAAAATAACCTCAGATTGGGGGAGCCCAGTTTGAGCATCACATGTGTTCAATCCGAAGACTAGGAACAAAAAGAAGATTGGAAACTGGTTTAACAGGCTCATCAAATAATCTCAAAATACCTCTTCGTCTCCCAATCGGTAACGGCTTTAGAAAACTCTCTCCATTCCCATTCTCTTGAGGAAACGAAGTGGTTCACAAATTCTTCTCCAAACAATTGCTTCGGAATCTCTGAGTTTTGCATGGCTTGTGTTGCTTCCCAAAGGTTTTTGGGTAGTGTTCCCGCACCAGCATCTTCATATCCGTTTCCAACCGTTTCAGGAAGTTTGAGTTTTAGTTTGTTCTCAATTCCATACAATCCAGCGGCTAAACAAGCGCTCATTGCTAAATACGGGTTGGTGTCTGAACCAACCACCCGTGTTTCTAGTCGGCAGGACTTTTCTCCCACGGGAAGCGAACGCAACGCAACCGTTCTGTTATCAACGGCCCAAGTCAACGTAGTTGGTGCCCAAGCACCTTCTACCAAACGTTTGTAACTGTTGATGGTAGGAGCAATCATTGGCAATATGTATGGCAAACAAGCCAATTGACCAGCCATGTAGCTTTCCATGAGTTTGCTCATTCCATTCTTGCTTTTCGCATCGGAGAACAGGTTCTTTTTATCGTCCCAAAGGCTTTGATGAATGTGACCACTGCAGCCAGGTAATTCTGGTGTAATCTTGGCCATGAAAGTTGGAACTATGCCGTGCATGTGCGCAATCTCCTTAACGCCACTTTTGAATAGAACCGCCCTATCTGCAGATTGCAAAATATCGCCATACATAATAGCGGCCTCATAAACACCTGGGCCAGTTTCCGTGTGCAAGCCTTCAATCGGAACATCAAACTGTTCCATGTAATCGAAAATGTCGTTGAAATATTCCTTCTCTTGGGAGCTTCTCAAAATGGAATAGCCAAACATTCCAGGCGTCAGCGGTTGCGGATTTGCAAATCCGTTAGCGTGTAAATCGTCTGGCGTTTCTGCAAAGTTGAACCATTCAAACTCTTGAGAGAAGAATGGTTTGTAGCCCATTTTCTCCGAACGAGCCTTCACCGTTTTTAACAAACTTCTCGGACAAATCCCAAGTGGTTTTTCCTTCTCATTCACAAAATCACCCAAGAAAAACGGCACGTCATCATCCCAAGGAACCTGACGGAATGTGCTTAAATCAATTCGCGCTTGCGCATCCGGATAACCGGTGTGCCAACCCGTGTAAGTCGCATTGTCGTATGCTACATCAGCACTATCCCAACCGAACACCACATCGCAAAATCCGAAACCTCCTTCTACGGCAGAAAGGAACTTGTCTTTTCGCATAAGCTTGCCGCGTAAAACGCCATCCACATCTGTAATGGCAACCTTAACCCGGTTGTGTGGTGAATTGCGGACTTCGTCTAAGATTTGTTTTCTGGTAAGTTGTTTTTCGCTCATGATTTTTTAGCGTAAACGAGTTTGTATAGTATGAATGACCCTGCCATTAAGGCGACAAAAATAAGCGCCACCTGCTGGTTATAGTAGCTCATTGCAACCATCGAAATGCTTGCAATAATCAGTGCCAATGCCGGAAAAATAGGGTAGAAGGGAACTTTGAAAGGACGTTCCATATTCGGTTCTTTCTTTCGTAAAACGAAGAAGGAAATCATGGAGATGATGTAAAGCGCCAACGCTCCGAAACAGGCAATCGTGATAATTTCTCCTGTCTTTCCTGTCATCAAAGCAATGATGCCAATTACCATATTAAAGATGAGCGCGTTTGCAGGTGTTCTAAACTTAGAATGAACTTTTCCGAGTGCCATTGGTGCAAGGCTTTGTCTGCCGAATTCATAAGTAGCACGGCCAGCGGCAAGTATGATTCCGTGGAAAGAGGCAATCAACCCGAGCAATCCAATCGTAAGTAGCAAATGGTACATCCAACCGCTATCTCCAACCACATGAGCAATGGCCAATGGAAGCGGAGAATCAGAAGCTTCGCCTGCGGAATCGTAAACTACGGCTTCCCAACCAGCAACGCCAACGGAAGAGGTGAACGTGAGTACGCAAAGAATAACCAATGTGAGAATAGCTGAGCCAAATCCGATAAGCACATTCTTCTGCGGGTTCTTGGTTTCTTCGGCAACGTTGGCAACACCTTCAATCGCAAGGAAAAACCAAATAGCAAATGGGATGGCGGCAAAAATGCCAGGGATTCCATTCGGAAAAGCGTTGGTGGTGAGGTTCACTACTTCAAATTCCGGAAGGGTAACTCCAGCAAAAATGAGAAGCTCGGCAACGGCCAAAATGGTAATAACCAACTCAAACATGGCGGCAGCTCTTACTCCAACTATGTTTAGGGCAGTAAAAGCAAAATAGGCTAGAATGGCCAGCCACGGAAGTTCAAAACTGGAGCCAGCTAACTCAATTATTAGCGGTTCTGTTTTCAGAAATAAATTGAAATAAGCTCCAATTGCCGCTGCAATGGCAGGAGGTGCAAACACAAATTCGATAATCTGGGCCATGCCACCTAGGAATCCCCAGTTACGACCGAGCGCTCTGTCTGCGTAATCGAATGCACCGCCAGCTTTGGGAATGGCGCAGGCCAATTCAGTATAGCTGAACGTGAATGTGACGTACATAATCACGATAAAGAATGTGGCGATGGCTAAGCCTAAAGTTCCGCCTTCGGCAAGACCTAGATTCCAACCGAAATACATGCCTGAGATGACGTAACCAACGCCCAATCCCCAGAGCATTAATGGTCCGAGTGTGCGTTCTAATTTGGGAGAATTGCTGTTTTCCATTGGCTACTCGCCTA
>JBMYXX010000131.1:0-7900 GCA_049608805.1 Flavobacteriales bacterium
AGGAACAACGTCAGTTTGAAGAAGCAAATAAGCCAACTCAGCAAGAGCAACTCAACCAATTAAATCAATCTTCTGGCGGATTAGGCGGAGGCGGCTCTGGTTGGTACTTCTACAATACCACAGCGTTAAGTTTTGGAGCTAACGACTTCCGCCAGAAATGGGGAGACAGAAAACGAGAAGATAACTGGAGACGGAAGAACAAACGAAGTACAAACGTTAACCAGATTTTGGGCGAAAATGGCGACACATCAGTGGTAACCACAGCACAACTTCTCGACCCAGAATTTTATAAGAAAGACATTCCAAGAACAGAGGAAGATAGAGATACCGCTAACCTCAAAATTCAGGATGCGTTCTACGATTTAGGAACAATTTACAAGGAGCAACTTTCCGAAAACGAAAGAGCCATTGAGTCGTTTGAGGAACTGCTTAAACGTTATCCGCAAGGAAAGTGGAATTTAGAAACGTTCTATCAATTATACAGATTGTACATAGCCGCTGGCGATGAACGTAAAGCGCAGGAATACGCCAACAAAATCTTCAGAGATTACCCTAATTCTGAGTACGCTAAGATTCTACGTGATCCTAAATATCTAGAAAAGCTGGAGGTTATGCGCGGAAAGCTTGGGCAGATGTACGATATGGCATTCACAAACTTTGAAGCACAAGAGTACGAGCGTGTTATTGAGGCAGCAGATAGCGCGCTTACCAAGTTTAAGGATGATGACATTCTATCCAAGTTTGCGTTGCTGAAAGTGATGGCAATTGGAGCCACGGAAAAGCTGGCGGTTTACAGAAAAGCTCTTGAAGATTACATTGCTAAATACACGGCTGCTCCAGAAAAACCTAGGGCAGAGGAGTTGCTAGAGTACGTTAAAGGCTTAATGGGCGAAACCTTGGAAGACGAGCCAGAAACTGGCGAAGCGGTTAAGGATGAGTCTGAAAAAAGCGAGGAAGTAGAAGGGAAAGTAGTTTCTCCGGAAGGTTATGTACTTGATAAAGAAGCCAACCATTATTATACGCTGGTTGCAACCAATTTGCCAAGTGTTTCAGACATGAAAGCCCGCATGTCTAACTTTAATAGTGAGTTCTTCTCGCAGGAAACACTCTCAATTAAGAATGTTCAGTTTTCTTCAACCGAAGAGTTGATTTATGTGGTTGGTTTTAAGGAAACCAAGAAGGCCATGGATTATTACAACGCCATTCTTACAGATACAACAGTTTATGCTGGTATCGATTTACAAACCACGAATCAGTTTATTATTTCGCAAGAAAACTTCGGACGTTTCTACCAGAAAAAAGAGATTCCGCCTTACGTTCAGTTCTTCCTTACCAACTACGTCCTTAAAAAGGACTAAAAGGAAGCCATAGGCGCAATCAAAAGGCTATTCTATCCTAGATGCAACCGCTTTTACGGTTGTTGCTGAAAGCGGCTTTTTAAGGGCATATTCGGCCTTGGTAAACGTATCCTCTAGCGCTTCAGGTAGATTAATAGAAACCTCATCCTCATCATTCCCAATTTTACATCGGAACGGGTTTTCTTTTTTCATTGCCAGGTAAATATCCCAAAGCGTAATGTTTGTAGATGGCTTGCCAAGGAAATAACCACCTCCAATTCCCTGCTTTACTTTAACCAACCCAAACTCTTTTAACCGACCAACAATTCTGCGTACAACTACAGGGTTGGTGCCAATACTTTCTCCCAACTCAGTACTATTCACTAGGTCTTTTCCTGTTCGTTCTAAATAAACACAAATGTGAATGGCGTTGGAGAAAGTAGAGTCTATTTGCATGGCTGATATTTGCAACAAATGTAACTTTTAAAGTATTTCTCTGCGGTAACAGACCAAGTAGATTTTAAAACCTAATAGGTCTTTTTGCTGCTTTATATTTGTGCAAAATCAAAGAAAAATGAGCGCTTACATATTCGATGCAGTACGAACTCCAAGGGGAAAAGGCAAACCAGATGGAGCATTGGCTTCTGTAAAGCCAGTTGATTTATTGGCCTCCACTTTTAAAGCAATTCGCGATAGAAATAGCCTTGATACCAACTTGGTGGAGGATGCAATAATTGGCTGTGTAAGCCCTGTGAAAGACCAAGGTGCAAACATTGCTAAAGCCGCTGCTATTGAGGCTGGTTATGCCGAAACTACCGCTGGCGTACAAGTAAATCGTTTCTGCGCTTCTGGTTTAGAAGCCATTAATATGGCGGCCGCGTACGTAGGTAGCGGAAATGCCGATATGATGGTTGCTGGCGGGGTTGAAAGCATGAGCCGCGTACCAATTGCTTCGGATGGTGGCGCAATGTATGACGACCGTGATTTCATTACGAAACATGCTCTTGTTCCTCAAGGAATTTCAGCAGATTTAATTGCGTCTAAGTTTGGGTACAACAGAACTCAGTTGGATGAATTTGCTTCTCGTTCTCATGCTAAAGCGGATGCCGCTTGGGCTGAAGGCCGATTTGCTAAGTCGATTCTTCCTGTTAGCGATGCCGATGGAAATGTTCTCTTGGATAGAGATCAAGTAATCCGCCCTGGAACAACAGCCGAAGGCTTGTTAAAATTGAATCCAGCGTTCCAAAAGTTGGGGGATCTGGGATTTGATCAGTTGGCTCTTCAGAAATATCCAGATGTTGGTGCAATTAATCATGTGCATCATGCGGGAAACTCATCTGCAATTGTAGATGGAGCGGCATTAACGCTTATCGGAACCAAAGAAGCTGGTGAGCAACAAGGCCTTAAACCAAGAGCTAGAATTCGTTCTATGGCTTTAACTGGAACCGAACCTACCATCATGCTTCTTGGGCCTGCTCCGGTTACCAGAAAAGCGCTCAAAAAAGCTGGAATGCAAATCGTAGACATCGACCTTATTGAAGTAAATGAAGCTTTTGCTTCTGTTGTTCTTCGTTTTTTAGAAGACTTGAATATTGACGAAAACAAAATCAATGTGAATGGTGGAGCCATTGCCATGGGTCATCCACTCGGTGCTACAGGCGCCATGCTTATGGGAACTTTGATTGACGAACTAGAGCGTCAAGACAAAGAAACAGGCCTTGTAACGCTTTGCGTTGGTGGCGGAATGGGAATTGCCACAATTATTGAGCGGGTTTAATCGCTACTTTTAAATTATGAGTATTGAGGCTGCAAAACTTGAATTGATAGAATGGCTAACCAAGCTGGATAACAAGCAAATGTTGGAAGCTTTGCTATTCTATAAGAAGAACCATGAATCTGATAGTCAATCAGAAGATTTGACGCCATCGCAGAAAGCGAAAGTTTATAAGGGTTTGGATGATGTAAGATCTGGACGAGTGATGGAAAGCTCAGAAGTTTGGAAGAAATATGGCCGTTGAGTATCGAATAATTTGGTCTGAGCAAGCTACTATTGACTTACGGGAAATTTATGATGCCATCCTTTTAAAGTGGTCACTTAAAGAAGCAGAAAGGCTGCTTGATTTGATAAAGGAATTCGAAGCGATCGTTTGCATTTATCCAGAAGGTTTTAAACTATCTAGTTCGATTGATGGTGTTCGCATCGGACACATTCACCGAACTACTACTGCAATTTATCGCATTCAATTAAACACAATCGAAATTCTAACTCTGTTTGATAATAGGCAGGATGAGGAGTTTCGTGATTAACGCCCAATCTCCAACTTCACTCCCTCACTGTGCGTTGTAAACTCTGGCGCGTACATGCATTGTAACTGAGAAATTCCATTGCTGAAAGTACCTGCTTGCGTTACGTTTAAATCGTATTCGAAGACAAACGTGCCTTTAGGTAAATAGCCGAAGAAGAAATTCATGGCAACATCAGTTGTAGAACGATAGAAGCTTAAACCTTCTTGGTATTCTGCACCCGAAAGTTGCTTTCTAGGTTCAAAACTTGCCGCACGCATATCTTTCAAATGCACATATTCCATGTGTCTGTCGGTTTCTAGAATTACTTTAACTCGAACCCTGTCTCCTACAGAAAGCGAAGTGTTTTCGGCTAGCGGCTTCATTACCTGGCCGTTTTGCGAGTCCTCCAAAAGCATTACATCTCGGGTCATTTTAATCGGATTATCCTGCGCACCGGTAATCTTGTCCAAGTCTTCGAAATATTGCCAGTAAACCGCTCCCCAAGCCACGCCATCGTTGTCTTTTGTAATGGTCACATTTCCCATTTCTGGTGATATTGAATTCTTGGTCCAATTGGTTTTGAAGTAGCCTGTTCCGGCTTCGGTTTTTAGGTCCTTATCAGTTCTTGGGTCTATGGTTTCGTTACCCAATTGAATAGAAACAAGCGGTTGCGTTTCAAAGTCTGGCGAACCAGTGCTTAGAAGCGCATAACAAGCTTCTGCAGTTGCTTTGGTGGTTTCCCAACTTTGCGTTTGCTTTTGCTTTAGAAGCCAAATGTTCATCTCTCGAACCATGTCTGCATCTTTCGCTACTTCATCAAATGCTTCCAAAATCATCACATGGTTTTCAATTGGCGCTTGATACCAGTAATACCCTTTATTCATCGCCCAGTAAGCGCCAAACTCCTCGCTAGAGATTGCCGTTTCTCGTAAAGATTCAATCACTTTTTGAGCGTCAGTTTCAAACCCAGAACGATTCAGAATTACAGCCGCTAACCCTTTTTGAGAGGCATCAAGCTTTGTCCATTTCAACCGTATGGTTTTTACAATAGCGTTGTAAGTGGTTTTGGCTTTTCCTGATAATCCAAAATCATCCAACCAAAACGAGCGGGCGTAAGTCATGTGCAGGCCAATCCAACCTGGGTGGTAATCTTTGTTTTTGAGCAATCCTCTTTCGTAATATTTGACCATTTCCTTATCAAGGAATTCAATGGCTTTTCCGAGCATCGCTTCCGTTTCGGAATCTGTATTCCAAACTCCCATCTTCCTCATTTTGCCGAAACCAGCTACAATGTGGCGCGTGATGTACATATCAGAACGCAGACCGTTAAACCAGCCCCAACCACCATCTGGACGTTGGTTTTGCTTCAGTTTTTTGAGCGAGATAGCCAACTCGGTTTCCATTCGATTTACATCGAATAGTTCGCCAATTCTCTTGCGTTGCTCAGTTTCATTTTGCGCATCTCGAATCCAAGGCGTTTCTCTTAGTAGTGCCTGTTTTAGCTCTGGATTTTTATCTAATTCTGATATGAAAGCATCGCCTTCTTTGTTTTGAGCCGCGCTTTTCCACTGGTCAAAAACACGCTTTATTGCTGGGTCCGAATTAGCCAGATGCGTACCAATTGCATTAGCGTAATACCGACTGAAAATTTGCTCCGAACATTCGTACGGATATTCCATCATGTAAGGCAATGAAAGCACCGCCAACCATACTGGGTTAGGCGTGAATTCTAAAGTCAACGAATGATTTCTAAGCGTTTTAGACGTGTTTTCTTTTAGCTTGGAAAAGGTGAAGTTATGTGTGCCTTTTCCTCTAACTGGCAAGGGCATTGCTTCGGTAACCAGCATACGATTTGAAAGCACGGGAATGGTTTTTTCCTCTCCATCAGAATGCTTTTCAGACCAAGCTTTGGTTGTGAATTTGATTGCTGAAACCCCTTCAGGAACATCAAACTCCCATGTTGCTAAAGCCTGTCCATTATCGATTAACAATTGGCGATTAACGATTCGCGATTTTAGGGATTCTCCTGTTAGAGCATCGGTTAATTCAAGAGATGCGGTTGCCTTTTCGAGAGTTGAATCGATAGCGTTCACTTTTACTTGAAAAACCAGCTTGTCTCCTTCTCTCAAAAAGCGTGGATAATTCGGAGTAATCATCAATTGCTTACGCGTTACAACTTCTTCGGTTATGGTTCCAATTTTTAAATCTTGAGTTGTTGCGAGCCCCATAAATTTCCAACGGGTAAGCGATTGTGGAGCAGTAAAACTCAGTTTGATTGAACCGTTTTTGTCGGTTTTTAAATGCGGATTGAAGAACACCGTTTCACTGAAATCAGAACGCATTTTGATTTCATTTGGTGGAGAAATTCCGCCACTTGAATCTCCGAAGGCAGCAGGAATGCCGCCAGTTTGTATGGTAACGGCATCAGCATCTAAGAAACGTTCCTCTACGACTTCTGCCGCAAGCATATCAGGTTCGGACTCCATTTTCATGGCTCGATTCCCAAATCTTTGCCGCGTTGAGGTTGAAACAGCATCGAGCATAATTTCTCCATGATATCTTCCTCTTCTGAAGTAATACCCAAACCAGTTAATCTTCTCAAACTCCCGTGTAAGTGCCGAACTCGGATAACGCTTCCAGTTTCTGTCCCAAGTGTTTATTTGCGCGCGCTTGAATGAACGCGATTCCCAGCCTTTTCGGGCACTCAGAAAGCCGTACGGCTGTAACGACCAGTTGTTCTTGGCCAACACATCTAACGAAGCATCGTACATGGTTGTAAGGAATTCGGCACTAACCGATTTTCCTGCTTTATCGGTGATTTTTAGCGTCCATTCTTCCTTATTGTCTGGTGTCATTTCCTTGCGGAAGGTTTCCAGTTTTACATCTAACTGCTTATTGGTGTAAGGCACCGAAATGGTTTTATTCCATTCCAACAATTCATTGTTTCGAATTCCAGAAACGTGAATCACTGCGTTTCCACGCCATTCTTCAGTTACCGCAACGCTTATTTTCTTCTGCTCTGCAGAAACGGTTATCCGTTCAGCGTAAACGAGTTTATTGGTGCTGTAGCCTTGGTCTTTTACTTCAATTTGAACCAAGAAATCAACGTCTTTGTAAGAAGAACCAACCAAAAACTCAAGCGTTTCTCCAGGCTCATAGCTGTCTTTGAGGGCGTAAAACCAATCCGTAGAAACATAAGGAAGCGAAGCGCTTTCTACATCTACCATATTGTAATAAGCCCGCTGTTTTACCTCTGTTCCAAAAGCATCTGTAGCAGTTAATTCAACTAAATAGTAGCCTTGCGGAAGGCTTTTTAGCGGCCCAATATTAACGTCTGTTCCTTTTTCTGTATCCACAATTCCGTGGTACATATTTTTGTTTTTCTCCCACGTTTTGAAATCGGTTTCTTGAGCATAAGGCTCATTTACCAATTGGCGTTTGTGGTCAATTTCTGAGAGATAAAACTGGTCTGGTTTGGTCCACATTCTGTTTCTGAGAATGCGGTTGTTTTGCTTCAACTCCCAAACATCAACCGACACTTTCGCGTCCTGCTTTTCGCCAGACAAATTGGTTGCCGAAATGGTATAAGTACCAAGCTCATTTTTCTCAATGGTGCCCGGAACGTTAATACCCAAGTTAAGCGCGTGATACCCAACCGAAATATTTCCGTTGCCAGTTTGCATTTCGCCACTTTGGTCGGTTACATCAACCTCTACTTTGTACTGAAAAACGGGCTTGTATTTAGACTGAACCAGCGGGTCTGGTTGCGCCTGAAATACAATATTAAATTGCCCAGATGCATCCGAAACAGCGGTTCCGAAGGCTACCTGTTTTGGGTTTGATTGCGGGAACCAACCCCAACAAAGCCAACGATATGGGAAAGAAGTCGTTCGCGTTACACGGTATTTTACCTCGGCACCATCAAGCGGAACGCCAGAATAAGAAATTGCCGAACCTGAAACAGAAACCGTGTCATTAACCTGGTATTGCCCTGTCGGATTTTCGACCTTCACTTCAAACTTTGGACGTTTATATTCCTCTAGCCTAAATGACCGAGAGCCGGTTTCATTACCAATTCTGATCTGGCCATTTAACCCGCCAGTTGGTGCTATAAAGGTTCCTGAGAAAGTGCCGAATTCATTCGATTTTAGACCAAGCTTGCTAACCTCTTGTCCGTTTGCATCATACAACTTTACGGTAGTGGTTTTATCCCTGAGCGTTTCTACTTCAGAACCATTACTCCTTAACATCAAACCTTTAAACTGAATGGTTTGCCC
>JBMYXX010000132.1:0-7861 GCA_049608805.1 Flavobacteriales bacterium
AAAACTGTTTATGAATACATCGCTCATTTTTAGCGATTATCAGTTTGAGTTTGGAGCAGGACAGGATGAGTTTGAACTGACGCTGGAGTCTGGAATTCGAGACTATAACCTGAAATTAGATTTGAACTGGTTGCCCGATGTGAGGCATAATGTTCAGTTTGGAGGAAACTACATCTACCACATTTTTACGCCTAGCAGTGTTTCTGCCCGTACGGGCGATACCGATTTAGATTTAGGCGGAGTCATCAAATATCACGCACACGAAGCCGCTATTTACATTCAGGATGATTGGGATATTTCTGACCGATTCAAGATTAATGCGGGAGTCCGAGGTTCTATGTTTGCGCACACTGGTCCGTTTGATAGGTACGGAACAAATGAGGTGGGGCAGGTGGTTGATACAACCAAATACAAGGTTGGCGAAAACGTAAAGACGTACGCTTACGCAGAGCCGCGTATTTCTGGCCGCGCCATGTTGGGCAAGCACAATTCCATCAAGGCCAGTTATACAATGAACTTCCAGTATGTTCACTTGGCAAGTTTAGCTTCCATCAGCTTTCCAACAGATTTATGGATGCCAAGTACCGATAAGGTGAAGCCGCAAGAGGGACACCAGTGGGCGTTGGGCTATTTCCACAATTTCTTTGACGATAAGTTGGAGGTTAGTGTTGAGGGATACTACAAAACCATGAAAAATCTCCTTGAATACAAGGACGGTTTTAGTCCAGACCAGAACATCAACAATAACGTTGACAACAACTTTGTATTCGGAAAAGGAAACTCTTATGGAGCCGAGTTCTTCATCAGAAAAAACGGAAAGCGATTTAATGGTTGGTTGGGCTACACGCTTGCTTGGACAAACCGAAAGTTTGACGACCTAAACGGTGGAAATTGGTTCCCAGCAACATACGATAGACGCCATGATCTTTCCATTGTCGGCTCTTACAAGATTAACGAGCATTGGTCGGTCTCTGCTGTGTTCGTTTACGGAACGGGAAGCGCCATGACGGTGCCAGCTGCGCGTTACTTCGTGAATGGAAATATTGTAACCGAATATGGTGATAGAAATGCATTCCGAATGCCAGATTATCACCGATTGGATTTAGGCGCAACATTCAACCCAAAACAAAAGAAACCAAGACGGTTTAAAAGCACCTGGAACTTTGGTATCTACAACGTTTACAGCAGACAGAATCCATACTTTATTTACTTCGCTACAGAGACATCGGAAGAAGACCAGTCTATTACAATTGAGGCGAGACAAGTGTCGGTTTTCCCCATTCTTCCAAGCATAACCTGGAACTTCAAATTCTAACTTATGAATCGGTTCTTCACATCCATATCAATTTTATTGGCCACGTTAATTGGCTTTTCTTCTTGTGAGAAAGTGCTTGATATTGACCTGCCGGATGCCGTAAATGGAATTGTGTTTGAAGGCTACATTGAGAATGGAACGTTTCCGTATGTAATCGTAAGTCGAAGCTCTAATTATTTCTCGCCAATAAACACAGCTGCGCAAGCCATTGTAGATGCTTTGGTTACGCCAGATAGCGTTTTCATTACTGTTGATGGTGTTCGCACTGCAATGGATTTGACTTGCCTTTCCGATCTTACACCAGAACAGCAGGAGTTGGCGCTGGAGTTTCTTGGTTTTCAGTCGTTTCCTTCTGGATTGGATTTGTGCTTGTACCTCAAATTCACCATGAGTGGTCAATACGGTAAAACCTACAAAATGACCGCATATGTAGAGGGTGAGGAGTACAACTCGGTAACCACTATAGGTCAGCCAGTTGAACTAGATAGTTTGTGGTATAAAGATGAATTGCCTATTGATAGTTTCGGTTCTATTTGGTGTCGGTTAACGGATCCACCGGCAACAGACGACTTCTATTATATGTGGACGGAAAACCTGACGCAAAACCGAAGTATGTATGCCATTGACGGAAGCCCGAGTTTTGGAGATCGACTTTTCAATGGCGAAACCATCGACTTTAATATTTACCAAGGCTCCAACCTTGCAAATGATAACGGAAATCCAGAAGCAGAACCGTGGTGGTTTGCTGAGGGAGACACAGTAATTGTAAAATTAGGAGTGATAGACCGTGGTGTGTACGACTTTTGGGAATCGGTAGATGCCGCTTCCAATTTAAACCCGTTTAGTGCACCAACCCCAGTTTTTTCCAACTTTGATAATGGCGGAAGAGGCGTTTGGGCAGGATATGCCACAACTGTTGATACGTTTGTATGCACATTGAATCCATAAAAGAACAATAACGACCTTCATTTGTATTGAAAGAGGGCCAAATCAAATAGAATAAGATGTCAGAAGAATTAGAAAGAAGAAAATGCGTGATAATAGGTTCTGGTCCAGCAGGATACACGGCAGCGATTTATGCCGCTAGAGCAGATATGGAACCGTTGGTTTACACAGGAATGCAGCCTGGAGGCCAGCTTACTATTACTACCGAGGTAGATAACTATCCGGGTTACCCAGAAGGTGTTGACGGACCACAAATGATGGAAGATTTGCGCAAGCAAGCCGAGCGTTTCGGAACAGAAGTTCGGTACGAATTGGTGACAGCTGTAGATTTTACAGGACCAGTTCATAAAGTGATGATTAACGATAAAGTTATTTTGGCCGATTCGGTTATCATATCAACGGGAGCATCTGCAAAATGGCTTGGTTTGCCATCAGAGGAACGTTTAAACGGTTTTGGTGTTTCTGCCTGTGCCGTTTGCGATGGCTTCTTCTACAAAGGACAAGAAGTTGTAATTGTTGGAGCTGGGGATACAGCGGCAGAAGAGGCATCTTATCTAGCTAAACTGTGTACAAAAGTTACCATGTTGGTAAGACGAGATGAAATGCGGGCTTCTAAAGCAATGCAGCATCGCGTAGCAAATACGCCAAACATCGAAATTATGTACAACCACTCTACGGTTGAGATTCTTGGAGAAAAAGGAGTGGAAGGTGCTAAGGTGATTAATAACGTGACTAAAGAAGAGTCTGTAGTGCCATGTACTGGTTTCTTTGTAGCTATTGGTCATAAGCCAAACACCGACATCTTTAAAGATTGGTTGGATATGGATGAAACGGGTTACCTGAAAGTGACTCCTGGAACCTCTAAAACCAAGATCCCTGGGGTGTTTGCTTCCGGAGATGCTGCCGATAAAGTTTACCGACAAGCAGTAACTGCGGCAGGTACCGGTTGCATGGCTGCGCTAGACGCAGAGCGTTATTTGACTGAGCAAGGCATTCACTAATAAGCTTTTAATAACTAACAGAAAAGGTGTTCTTAATAGGAACACCTTTTTTGTTTCTTGGTCATGTTAGACCTACTAGGTTTCAAAAACGTAGTAGGTCTTTAAAGCGGAAAAGCCTAGAGAGAATGAAATTCACAGCCGAAGTAGAGATTGAGAAACCGATTGAGGAGTTGATTGTGCTCATTCAAGACCCAGAGAACACACTAAAGTGGTTGGAAGGCTTACGCTCAGTAAAACATGTTTCTGGAGATGAACGTCAGGCAGGAGCGGTAAGTAAAGTAGTGTTCGACTCGCCAGCAGGTAGACTACACATTAAAGAAACGGTAATAAGCAATAAGTTGCCCGATGAGTACATTATGTGCTACGAAGGGCCCGGCTATACCAGCTATTCAAATTACTGTTTCGAAAGTCTTTCGGAAGGTTTAACACGTTTTACAATGATTCAGCAAGTAGAACTCAAAGGAGCGCTGAAACTTGCCGCTGGTTTAGTTAAAGGAAAAATGAAGCAGCAACTATCTAATAGCGCAGAAAGCTTTAAACGGTTTGCGGAGAATCAATAGTAACTAGGCTCATTGCCAGCCTTCCATTTAATGTTGCAACCCAAGCTTGGTTTTTGCTTGGTAGGAATGTCTTTTCCATCAACCAATAGGTCTAACACTTGTCGCAGGTCTTTTCCGTTAACGGGCTCTGAATTACCTGGGCGGCTATCGTCTAATTGTCCTCGATACACGCATTCATCATCCGCATTAAAAACACTGAAATCTGGTGTGCAAGCTGCAAAGTAGGCTTTGGCTACATCTTGTGTTTCATCATATAAATAAGGGAAAGGAAAGTCTTTATCGACTGCCAATTGTTTCATCTTCTCTGGCGAGTCGTCTGGGTAATTGGCTACATCATTAGAGCTGATGGCTACGAAGCCAATCCCTAGGGTTCGGTAATCGTTACCAAGCCGGATAAGCTCATCCATTACATGTACCACAAATGGGCAATGGTTGCAGATTAGCATAACCACGGTTCCTTTTTCGCCTTTTACATCAGCGTAGCAAAGCGATTGGTTGGTTACAACATTTACAAGACTGAAATCTGGTGCCTTGTAGCCCAGTTCTAACTGTACGGTTGGAGTGCGTGCCATGGGGTAAAAATAAGAAGGGCGGAACAATCGTTCCGCCCTTCAAATAAACTGATTTGTTAATACTTAGTTCTTGATAATCTTCTTCGTGGTAGAAGATGTTCCGTTATCAAGTTTCAAGAAGTACATGCCAGTAGCAAGATTAGTTAGGTCAACTGTTTTTCTCAATCCAGAAGTAATTGCTCCTGTAGATTCTGAGTAAACACGTTTTCCGTTTACGTCCATTACTTCTAGCATTAGGCCTTCGCTGTCTCCAGTAATGTCTAACACAATTTGTCCGTTAGATGGGTTTGGATAAACATCGATACTTAAGTCTCCTAGCTCTTCAACTCCTAGACAAGCGTCAACAATTAGAGAGAATGAGTTACTAACTCCAGTACAACCGTCTTGATCTACAGTTACTGAAACTTCGTAGGTTCCAAGACCTAGAACGTCACCAAACACTTCTGCAGTTTGCGAGTTATGTCCTGTGCTCCATAGATAGGAGTCATACTCTTCTACGGTTAAGTCTAGAACATGAGATAGGCAAATTGTAGTGTCGCTGTATGCTAACACTGGCATTGGGCTGTTGTCAACAAAAGTCATTGACCACCCGTGAAGTACTCCGTCATCACCACCAGCATCATCCTGAATAAATAGAGACCATCCTCCGTTTGGATCTTGTCCGTCATATAGTCCAGCAAAACCATCAACATCTTCTGTATGGTAAATACCAGGAAGGATGTCGCCAGTTTGAAGCGTGATATCATTCGTAGCTGTGTCTGTGAAAACAAGATTTGAGAGGTTGTCACCAGCACCACCGTTATCTGTAGAAAGTTCAACGGTATCTCCAGCAGGAGAGATTAGGAATATGTCGAGGTCTGCAAGGAAAGTGTGTGTTATTGAATCAATTGTCACGCTCTCAATCTCAAGACATCCATCAAGAGAAGTTGGCAGTCCGCAGAATAGAAGTTCAGAAGTAGTTCCTTCTACAATGGTTGAGCTTAGTGCTAACTCTGTTTCTACAGTTTGCTCTAAACCTGTGTCTGAACCATGGTTGGTAACTGAGTTGCCAAGTAATGAGTCAGATTCTAAACGCTCATCTCCAGCCAAAGCTGTGAATACATCAATAACGTGCGCTCCTTCAGTTGAAAGGTCAGCCATTTCAGTTGTGAACGTGTAGCTAACTGTATCTCCGCTATTTACCGTGTTGGTGTAAACTTCTGTTTGAGGAGTTCCTCCATCAACGATAAATCCTAAATCGAAGTTAGATACTGCCATAAGTCCTTTGTTCCAGAACGTCATGCTTACTTCTTCCATTCCAAGCTCACAGTTAGACTCTGGGCCATCAAAAGATAGAGCAACCAAATCAAGTTCTGGCTGAGGAACAATGCTGATGTCATCAACGCCAAACCCTTCAAAAGTTGCAGAACCATCTGAGCTAAACATGAATCGGATTTTTACGTCTGATAAGCCTGCAACGCCATCAAGAATATGCTCTGCAGTTCTCCAAACAGTTGGGTCTCCAGAGTTTCCATTCCATAATTGGTCAAACTCATCGTTATACCAGTTGTCTCCTTCGCCAAATGCACCAAGTTTTGTCCAAGTAGCGCCTCCATCAAGAGAAAGGTCAATCCATCCTTCATCACAGCATGATTCTGTATTGTAGATATGGGCAAAGCTTAGAACTGGATCTGCAGTAAGATTGCTAAAGTCAATACATGGAGATTCAACCCAAGAATCTTCATCGTTAACGTAAGGCCCTGCCAGGTTAGTTACCCATGCATTAACACCAGAGAACGCAGTATCAATGAAAGTACCTTGAGGGTCACCTAACTCCCATGTGCTGTTAACACCAGCAGCAACCCAGCCACCGTTACCGCTTTCAAAATCTTGCATGTATGGTAAGCCAGAAATAGTTGGAATGCTGTTAATTACAACACTTACTGTATCGTTAGAAGTATCTCCATCTCCAATGGTTCCTGTCCAAACAGTAAGTTCATATTCTCCTAAAACACTAAGGTCTATAGTACTGGATAGGGTAAGGATTGAGTCTTGTCCAACAGCAATTGTGTCGTTAAAAATCTCAACTATAGGTGTACCGTTGTTTAGGGTGTATCCAACAATTACAGAGTCAAGTGACATTGAACCTAGGTTGCTAACAAGAACCTTGATTTCTTCAGTAGCGGTTAATCCACAACCAGATTCTGGAGAAACAATAGCTGTTAACTCGCTATTCACAGGTGGCTGCTCAGTTAACATGATGTCATCAATTCCGAATCCTTCTAACACAACGAAGTCGTCAGAATCAAATACAAATCGAATAATAACATCAGATGAACCAGCTACACCATCAAGTAAATGCTCAGCAACAACCCAGCCTACAGTGTCTGCTGTGTTTCCGTCCCATCCTTGAGGAATAGGATTGATGAATGCATTCTGATTGTACCAGTTTTCACCTTCTCCTACATTACCAACAGTGGTCCAAGTTGCGCCACCATCAATAGAAGATTCTAACCACATTCCGTCCCAAGCGGCTTCTGAATTGCCGATTAAACCAAACTCAAGAATTGGGTCGATGGTTAGGTTAGAAAGGTCGAAGCATGGTGAAATTAGGTACGATAACTGATCTAAAGCATAGAGGGTATCGTTAAGGTTGGTTGCCCAAGCATTAACACCACTTGCAGCGGTGTCAATTAAAATGCCTTCTGGATCACCAAGTTCCCAAACGCCATTTTCTCCGTTAGAGTACCAGCCGCCTGGGCCTAACTCAAAGTCTTCCATGTAAGGAAGTGAAGAAACAACAGGAGAACTGAAAACTGATGTGAACAAAGAGTCATTCAATAAGTCTCCATCTCCAACAGCCGCGGTGTAAGCGGCAAAGTTGTAATTACCTAGCACAGAAAGGTCAACTGGAGTAGCAAAAGTGAATGTGTCAACCGAAGCAGCAAAAAGTGTATCGGTAACTAATTCTGTCACGTCTCCTGCACCAGCATTGTAACCAGCTAGGAAATCAACCAAATCGGCATCGCCAAAGTTTTGCATAACAACAGTTACAAGTTCTGTTGCTAATCCGCAGCCAGATACTGGAGATAAAATCTCAACAACACCAGCATTAATAGATGGTTGCTCAAAGATTTCAATATCATCAAAAGCGAAACCTTCAAACGTTCCACTAACATCTGAGCTAAATCTTACTCTTACTTTAACTGAAGATTCTCCAGCTGCACCATCAAGAAGGTGAGTAGCTGTAAGATATGAACTAGGAGCTCCTAATTCATCTTCCCACCAGTCTCCACCAGGATGTTCTGCAGCGGCATTGTACCAGTTTGTTCCTTCTCCAACTACTCCAACATTTGTCCATGTTAATCCGGCATCTGTAGAAACTTCAACCCAAGCACCATCCCAACCTGATTCAGTTTGGGCTAAGTATGCAAACCTGAATACTGGGTCAACAGATAATGCTGAGAAATCCATGCAAGGAGATTCAAC
>JBMYXX010000133.1:0-7826 GCA_049608805.1 Flavobacteriales bacterium
GTTAAATCAATGTAGTTTGATGATGTGTTAAACACCTCCACAAATTCGGCATCTGCTAATCCCACAAATGGAGTAGGGTCGCACATAAACTCATTTATTACCACATCTCTAAAACCAGCCGCATTGGTTACAACATAGGTGAATGGCTCAACAGATGAAACCACGGTATTTGCCGCTAAATCTTGAACATTTGAAATGGACAAATTGTATGTAGTTCCGTTGGTGAAAGACGTTGCAAATGTGAGGTGAACAAGGCTCGGGTTGCCGCCATCCAAGCTTGCGATAGATGGATTTCCTAAACCACCATCAGCATTATAATTGGCGGTTGTTTCTGCAGTAGTTTGCTCTATCGACTCATTGAACAAAACATCTACTTCTGTATCTGAAATAACTGTTACCGATGTAACAATTGGAGCTTCCGAGTCCACAAACGCTGTTCCCGTTATGCTAAAATCATCGAAATAAAACTTGTCTGACCGTGTACTTGTGTATTTGCAATGCACACCAACATGCAAGCTTTGAAAATAGGTTGCATCGTTAACGGTTCCGATAGATGTAAATGCGGTTCCGCCAGCAGTATCGGCCAATAACTCCCAATCTGCTCCTGCGGTTCTTGTAACTCTAATTCTGGCATTTACTGGGTCTGTACTAACCAAGCCATCTGCCGAGGTAATAAGCTGATCAGAAATTAAACCGTCTTGCCTATAAAGGCTGATTCTGTCTTGTGTTTCGCCTCCAACCCTAACATAATATCCGTTAAGGCTTGCTCTTAGGTTTTCGTTGTTTGATGCCAAATAAACCCTAGCTACGTTGCTCGATGACGGGTTAAAATCTAACTCTACAAGAAACTCCCAAGTTGCATCGTCAATGGCTTGACTTGGGGTAGAAAGATAAGCGGTATCAGATTCGGATGGCGCATTGAGGTGGAGCTTTTGATTTCCATCAACTTCAAACTTTGTGGTTTCTCCAGTCCAAGCTGGATTGGCCGTGAAATCATTATCAGAAAAATCGTCTGAAACCTGCGCAGATATTGCGTTTGGCAACAACGCTATAAATAATGCTAAAAAGACCGTTTGTATGTTCCTCATTCTAACTTAGACAGCAGGTAAATATAGTACATTTGAACACCGCGATATTTTATCCGACATTATCAGTTTATGAGAGTTGCACTTGTTGGCGCCACAGGCATGGTTGGCCGCGAAATGTTGAAAGTTTTAGAACAAAGAAACGTTCCTGTTTCTGAGCTAATTCCCGTGGCTTCGGAAAAATCTGTTGGCACGATGGTGCATTTTAAAGGCACCGAAATTCCCGTTGTGGGAATGACCACGGCAATTGCGCTAAAACCCGATTACGCTTTATTCTCGGCAGGTGGTTCTACATCCACGCAGTTTGCCCCAAAATTTGCAGCTGTTGGCACTACCGTAATTGACAACTCTTCTGCATGGCGAATGGACCCGGACGTTCCGTTGGTTGTTCCAGAAATTAATGGCGATTTAGCTGCGGGTGGTTCAAAAATCATCGCAAACCCAAACTGTTCAACCATACAATTGGTGATGGCGCTGTTTCCGCTTCATCAGAAATTTGGGCTTAAAAGAGTTGTAATAAGCACTTACCAATCTGTAAGTGGAACTGGCAAAAATGCCATGAAGCAGTTGGAGGAAGAAGAGGTCGGAAAAACCGCTTCTGAACCAGCATATCCATATCCAATTCATCGAAACTGCATTCCGCACTGCGATGTTTTTCTAGACAACGGTTACACCAAAGAAGAAATGAAATTGGTGAACGAGAGCCGTAAGATTATGGGAGTTTCCGATTTAAAACTTACGGCAACATGCGTAAGGGTTCCTGTAAATGGCGGACACTCAGAAGCGGTAAATGTTTCGTTTAGCCGGCCTTGTTCTGTCGATGAAATTAAATCGATTTTAAGCAACGTTAATGGCTTAATTGTTCAAGATAATCCTGCTCAAAACGAATACCCAATGCCGTTAAATGCATTTGAAAAAGATGAGGTTTTTGTTGGTAGAATTAGAAAGGATGAAAGCGCAGAAAACACTTTTAACCTTTGGATAGTTTCTGATAACCTGAGGAAAGGTGCAGCAACAAATGCAGTACAAATTTTAGAACACGTGATTCAATCTTCTAAGTAAGCAATGCGTCTATTTTCAATCTTAGTAATCTTATGTTTCCAGCTATCGGCTCTAGCTCAGGACAAATTCAGCTACCCCAATGATCTTCGGTTTTCTACCGAGGCGGAAGAAGGCTACTACCCGTGTTGGGACACAATGAAGGTTTACATGTTTAAGAACATCGTTGACCTAAGGCTAATTCTCCCAGCTTGGCGGCCTGTTATTGACCACCAGGAAGTTTCTGTTCTTGAAGGACAAATTATGCCAATTCCTGGCCACGAAGGTTACGCATTTGGTGTTCCGCATGTAAGTTTCGAAGACCTTCCGCTTTACCATTACACACACGATTTTTCGTTCAATGTCTTTCCAGATGAAGGATACAGAAATTTGCTATCGCGATACATAAAGCTTAGCCAAGATGAGGATGGAAATGAGGTGCGCGACACCGTTGTTCGCGACTGGGTTCATTGTGAATGGGAAAGTGGTTTGGCCGCAGGTAATCGTGGCAACAAACACACAGCTGCTTGCGAGGTAGGCGGTACTGCCGGGTTTGCTTCTGCTGGTCACGAGCGATATGATGTAATCTGGAATTGGCCAACCGCTGGCGACTGGGTTCATGTTGAAGGTTTGTGGATATGGGATCGCGGTCATCCGCCAGCAAAAACCGAAATACACCCAATGCGCTTTTTAGCTACGCGCAGAAACTTGCCAGACCTAATTAAGGCAGAGTCTGGCGATAGCGTTTTTGCCACACGTATTGACTTATACGGAAATGGCGATGGAAGCGCTTTCTACAATAATCAGGATACGGGAAGCTGGGCACATCCTGTAAAAATGAGTTCTAAGGATTATAACCTAACGGTGAAGCAAACATTACCAAAGCCATCAGAAAACGCAGAACTTAAGTACAAACTGGTCACTCAAAAAGGCAACTCATATTCTGGGGCAATTACATTAAAACCTCGCGACTCGGGCGATTTAGACATTTCCATTCCTTGGAAATCAGCTGGCTTGGCAGACACCTTGGTTTTAGCCAAAACACTCTTTTTGTATTGGGATGAAGGCAATGGAACGCACCAAGATTACAAGATTAACAGCTACTCGGTAAACTTTGAATCCTTTAAGGTAAGACGACTTTCTGAACCTGTTTTAGGCCGAGCAGAACTGCGTGTTTTTATGGATGTTGGTGGCCAGTACATCTTCTTTAATGAGTTTGCGACCAAAAAAGACAACATCCTAAAAAAAGGAATAGGCAAAACCTACAGGCGAAAATGGAAGATTGACAACTCATTTACGGTTCACGTTCCTGAAGACAGAAAATTCAGGGTTTATGTGGGTGGTTGGGAGGCCGATGGCGCAGAGAAAATAATGGGACATATTATTGACCAAAATTCTGAATGTACATCTGCACTTAAAAACAAGATTAACGACCTAATGTTAGACCCAACTCCAATGGGCTACGCGGGTTGTGAGGATGATAATATTGGCGAGGCAATCATGTTCCACTCTGGTAATATGGAAGGCCAGCCCACGCACTATCTCATTAAAGGAGACGGCAAACCATACAAGGAAAACTGTCCTTTCGGAGAACATAACCCAGTTGATTTTCATCGGTTAGAATATTCAATTCAGCCTAAGTAATGGACATTGGCCCAAATCATTGGATTTTTGCGGGGCTGTTCGCACTCGTTTTTGTGGTGGGAATAATCTTTGCGTACAAAGACGATATCGCAAAAAACCCAAATCTTTTTCAGGGTTCATCCAAGTTCTTGCTAGGTGTAATTCTATTAGTTATGATTTTGGTGGTCGTTAAAATCCTGCACCGTTTAAGCTAGTCCAAACCGCCATTGTGAACACTCATTGTTAACAACTCCACTCGCCAGTACGTTGTGGAAAATGATTAAATAAATATCATTGTTTCAAACCCCGAAACCATGGTACTCACAGGATTATTATTTGCAGGTGTTTTGATGACTTACATCTACTACCTCGTATTGGAAGAAGCGGCCTAGGAAACCGTTGCTTTAGTCTTCTTTAAGGAACTGTTTCTGAAACAGTATTATCATTCCCATGCCAACTGTTATGGCACTATCTGCAACGTTAAAAATTGCGTTAAAAAACAGGAAGTGCTTATCTCCCCAAATGGGAACCCAAGACGGGAAATATCCCTCAAACAAAGGGAAGTAAAACATATCTACCACTCTACCGTGTAACATGCCTGCATAGCCTCCTTCATCAGGAAACAGCGTTGCTACATGACCGTAACTATCTGAAAAGGTAAGTCCGTAAAAAGTGCTGTCAATAATGTTCCCAAGTGCTCCGGCAAACACCAGAGAAAGCGCAACAATTACAATGTTTGAAGCGCCTTTTTTAGTTACAGAATACAGGTAGTAGCCAATGGCACCAACCGCCAAAATTCTAAACAGGCTTAAGGCTAGTTTTCCATATTCGCCACCAAACTCCATCCCAAATGCCATTCCTACATTCTCTGTGAAATGGATGATAAACCAATCAGCAATTACGTGCTCTTGGCCAAGCGTCATGCTGGTTTTAATCCAAATCTTTAAAGCCTGATCGGCAAAAAGAACACTAAATATGATGGCAAGGGCCTTTTTCATTTCTTCTAAAAACAAAGGAGGCCGCTAGACCTCCTTTTATTATTTAGTGATTGAGCAAATGTTTATCCCTGAGCGTTCTTAGCCTCAATACTAAGCGTAGCATGAGGAACAATCTTTAATCGCTCTTTGGCGATAAGTTTTCCTGTTACTCTGCAAATGCCATACGTCCCATTCTGAATTCGAATAAGTGCGTTATCTAAGCTTTGAATAAACTTCTGCTGACGAGCGGCTAACTGGTTAATTTCCTCTTTTGAAAGAACTTCAGAGCCTTCATCCATCAACTTAAAAGTTGGAGATGTGTCGTCTGTTCCATGATCCCCTTTATGAGAAAGTTGATCAACCAAAAGCGTTAAATCTTCCTTCGCTTTTGCGAGCTTTTCGTCAATAATTCCTTTGAACTCTGCTAGCTCGTCTTTGGTATATTTTGTCTTGTCTGACATGGTACTACTCTTTAATTCAATGTACTAATATTTATCTGAGTTTTGAGGTCTCCAACCAGTTCAACTTCCACCGATTCTGGCGACTCCAAAACTGAAACGAGCTCTAAATTCTCAGCCAACGTTTCAGCGCAAATATATTTAAGATTGTTAGTTACCGCCTTGTTAATATTTGCTTGATCTAAGATCGAAAGATTTATTCGGTCCGTTACCTCCAATCCCTTGTCTTTTCTCAAATTCTGAATTCGGTTTACAAGCTCTCTGGCCAAGCCTTCTTCTTGTAATTCTTCCGTAATCGTTAAATCTAAGGCCACGGTAATTCCTCCTTCGGAAGCAACCGCCCACCCAGGAATGTCCTTCGAAGCAATTTCTGCGTCCTCCAACGCAATGGCAAGCCGGTTTCCATCGATGGTTAAATCGAAAGAGCCTGTGGCTTCAAAAGCCGAAATTTCTTCCTGAGACAATTGACTAATTGCTCCCGCAATTTGCTTCATTTGCTTGCCATATTTTGGACCAAGCGTTTTGAAGTTTGCCTTGATGCTTTTCTCAATAACTCCGGCAGTTTCTTTCAGGTATTCCAACTCTTTTACGTTCACCTCAGAAAGAATCAACTCCTCAACCGAGCGCAATTGTCGCTCAAACTTTTCATTCAGAATTGGCACCATAACCTTGGCTAATGGCTGACGAACACGGTGGTTTTCTTTCTTGCGAATGCTCAAAATCAACGAAGTCGCGCGCTGGGCAATCTCCATTCTTTCCTCCAAATCAACGTCAATCGCTTCTTTATTGGCAACAGGCATATCAGACAGGTGAACAGATTCTGACTTGTCCCTACCTGTTACCGCGTTCAAATCCAAAAACAGCTTATCAGCATAAAAAGGCGCAATCGGACTCATCAACTTTGCCACCGTTTCTAAACAGGTGTAAAGCGTTTGGTAAGCCGCAGATTTATCCTGAGAGGGTTCGCCTTTCCAGAACCTTCTTCGGCACAAACGAACGTACCAGTTACTCAGGTTTTCATTCACAAATTCTTGAATGGCCCGACCTGCTTTCTTCGGCTCAAATGCCAAGTAATACTCGTCAACCTCCGCAACCAATGAGTTCAATTTTGACATCACCCAACGGTCAATTTCTGGACGGTTTTCTAACGGAACCTCCGCATCGCTGTAATCATATCCGTCAATGTTCGCGTATAGCGCGTAGAAACCGTACGTGTTGTAAAGCGTTCCGAAGAATTTACGCTGAACCTCACCAATTCCATCAATGTCGAATTTCAGGTTGTCCCAAGGCTCAGCATTGGTAGTCATATACCAGCGTGTGGCATCTGCACCATACTTTTTCAGCGTATCAAAAGCGTCAACCGCGTTTCCTAAACGCTTAGACATTTTCTGCCCCTGCTTATCTAAAACAAGCCCGTTTGAAACCACATTCTTGTAAGCCACAGAATCGAAACACATGGTTCCGATGGCATGTAGAGTGAAGAACCAACCGCGAGTTTGGTCCACTCCTTCCGCGATAAAATCAGCTGGGTAGTAGCTTTTCTCATCAATCAATTCTTTGTTCTCAAACGGGTAGTGCAACTGCGCATACGGCATGGCGCCCGAATCAAACCAAACGTCAATCAAATCTGCTTCGCGATTCATGGCTTGTCCGCTTTCGGAAACCAGAACCACATCATCCATATACGGACGGTGAAGGTCAAACACCTCGTAATTCGATTTGTCCATGTTGCCTGGTTCGAAATCTGCTAAAGGATTTTTGTCCATCAAACCAGCCGCAACCGCCTTTTCGCACTCAGCTTTCAGCTCTTCGGCAGAACCTATGCACTTGCGTTCTTTCTTGTCTTCCGTTGACCAAATTGGCAACGGAATTCCCCAAAACCTGCTTCGCGAAAGGTTCCAATCCTGAAGATTTTCTAGCCAGTTTCCGAAACGCCCAGTTCCTGTACTCGCTGGCTTCCAATTGATGGTTTTGTTGAGTTCAATCAATCGGTCTTTCGACTCCGTTGTTTTCACAAACCAAGAATCAAGCGGATAGTAAAGAATTGGCTTATCTGTTCTCCAGCAATGCGGATAACTGTGAACGTAACGCTCTACTTTAAACGCCTTGTTTTCTTCTTTTAGCTTGATGGCAAGTCGCTCATCAACCGACAAATAATTGTCTCTTCCTTGCTTCTTAGTTTGCTCAGCGATTTCCTCATCGGTGTAATATTCTGCTTTCACATATTCACCAGCAAAATCAGTTACTTCTGGTCGGAAACGACCTTGTAAATCCACCAACGGAACTTGATTCCCAGCACCATCATCAACCAACATGGCTCCCATGCCAGCAACCTTCGCAACACGTGCATCATCCGCACCAAAAGTTGGCGCTATGTGCACGATTCCAGTACCGTCTTCGGTAGAAACAAAGTCACCAGCAATTACTTGAAAACCATCGCCATCAGGCTGTGCATAAGGCATCAATTGCTCGTATTTCGTTCCAACTAATTCCGCGCCTTTAAACTCAGCAACAATCTGATATGGAATCTTTTTGTCTCCTGCTTTGTAGTCGTCAAAACTTAGCTCAGCGTTTTCTGCTTTGAACCATTTTCCCACCAAATCCTTGGCCATTACAACAACCGTTGGCTCAAATGTGTATTGGTT
>JBMYXX010000134.1:0-7808 GCA_049608805.1 Flavobacteriales bacterium
TTGGTTGATTTAATGTCTTTTGGAGTAAAAATATCGAGCTGATTATTCTCTGCGCTCTTCGCGAAAACTCTGTGTCTTGGCGGTTAAGTTTAATCGCTGATCTCAACTCCTTTCCAAAAGGCAAAATACCCTTCAATCACTTTAGCGCCACCCTTGGTCTCGGGGTAATGCCAAACTGCATCTGAGTTGGTTTCGCCATTTACTTCAATCGAATTGTACGAAGCCGTGCCTTTCCAAGGACAAACCGTTTTGTATTCTGAAGGTTTGAAAAATTCCATGTTTACGGAATCTGCTGGGAAATAATGGTTGTTTTCAATAACGACTGTGTCGTTGCTTTCGGCCAAAACTTGGCCATTCCAAATTGCTTTCATAATGTGTTTTGCTTTCGAGCGTCATTGCGAGGGAGGAACGACTGAAGCAATCTGCAAGTAGCGATTGCCGCACTTCGCTCGCAATGACGTTGGTTATTTGAGTTTGTTTTTCAAAAAGTTTGATGATGTTTCGTAGAATTCATTGACCGTTTCCAATGCATTATCGTCTAACGCTGAAATCGGTAAAACGGCTCCTTTCCAATCGTTGATGATCCATTTTCCGTTTTCAAGTTCAGGCTTATCGGAATAGTCAATTTCGATATCCTTATACCAACCATAGATGTAGAAGTACGGCTCTGATACCATGCCATCAGCTGGGTTAAAACCAGCACCAATTGAACGGTCTGTTGCGCCATCTGTTTTGTGCAATTCGTAGTACGTTCCCGTATCGAAATGATGCGGCCAAATGTTAATGTCTGATGGAGCTCCGACCAACGCAGTTAGGTTGGTAAGTGCGTTATTTGCCAGCGTACGATTGGTCGCCCATTTTTTTAGAATGGTCTCGTCAGGCTTGGAAAACGCATTGAATTTGTAAAGGTCATTATCTGGTAGGTCGTAGTGTAATTTCAAGTTCAATTCTCCATCAAAACCAGCTTCGGAAAGCCATTTTCTCCATGGCTCAACGGTTTGCATGTAGGTCAATCCGTCTAAGGAAACCCGACCAGCTTCATTACCGTTTTTAAGAATTCCTAAAGCGAAATCGACCGGATCAACAAACACCGAATACGTATCTCCATTCAGCTCGAAATTGCGCCCAACTATTAGTTGTTTTTCGCTGTTCCACTTTGCAGTTGTGTGGCTGTCATCGGCCTGTTCTTTTACCAGGTTTTTACCCGTTAGGGAAATCATCTGCGAAGCGACATGTATTTGTGCTTCGGCTTGCCTGTATTGTTCTACGTTCATGGTTTTGAGTAAAGACTGTCCGAGAAATACTTCCTGCTGTCCAAGAAGTGTTCTTCGAACTTAAAACCCGCATCCATGCCTAACTGTTCAATGCCCGACAACGGGTACTTCTTTGAAAGCTCCATCCAGATGGTTTCGTGCTTATCGAAATGAAAACTCTTGCCAGTTGCCTCAATACGAATTTCTTGCTCATCCAAACTCACCAAGTAACTTCTTACGTCTCCATTATCTGGGTTGTAATGGCTGTAAAACTCGAATTTATCAAGGTCGAAATTGCCGCCTAATTCTCTGTTGATACGCGCCAGAACATTGAGGTTGAAACGAGCTGTAATTCCTTGTTTGTCGAAATACGCATTGCGAATTAGGTTGGGGTTTTTCATCAGGTCGAAACCCACCAAAAGCTTATCGCCAGAACGCATGTGTTCGTTCATGTGCTTGAGAAGATCCACCGCCCATTCGGGCTTGAAGTTCCCGATGTTGGAACCAAGAAACAATATCAAATTCGGACAATCCTCTTCGGCCTCTACTTTATCCATAACCTCAAAATAATCGCCAACCTGCGGGTTCATTTTCAGGTTGGGCAAGTCGGCTTTCATGCTTTCAACCAACAGGTCAATGGCTTCCTGCGAAATGTCTATCGGAACGTAAGTGAAATCGGCTCCAATTTCTAACAGGTTGCGTAGCAATTCCTTGGTTTTGGCACCATCTCCAGCACCCAATTCAATAATGTTGAAGTGAGATTTGAAGCCAGTCGCCTCATAAATCTCAACTGCTCGGTTTTTCATAATGTCCATCTCACAATCGGTGAGATAGTACTCGGGCATGGCCATTATTTCCTGGAAAATGCGGCTTCCCTCATCATCATAATGATACTTGGAAGACATGTATTTCGGCTGTGCCGAAAGGCCTTCTTCAACTTCTTCTGCGAACGTCTTTTCCATGGATACTAATTACGAATTTGTACCAATATGACGAATGTTGAATATGCGGTGCATAGGCCGGGTATTGTGTTCGCATATTCGTATCTCATTCGTAATTGGCAACCTCATTTTACAAGTCTTATTCCGCTAAACTGCCACTGAAAATGCGGATGGAAGAAATTGCGGTATGTGTTTCTACTGTGCTTGGGCGATGTGGCAGCCGAAGCTCCTCTCAACACCATTTGGTTTACCATGAATTTGCCGTTGTATTCGCCAATGGCGCCTGGTGCTTTGTTGAAACCAGGGTAGGGCAGGTAAGCGCTGTTTGTCCATTCCCAACGCTGTCCCCAATTGAATTGTTCGGAAGCGATTTCCCATTCAAATTCGGTTGGTAAACGCATTCCTTCCCACTCTGCGAAAGCCGCGGCTTCATAATAGGAAACATGACACAGAATTTCATTTGGATTGATTTTCTGAAGCCCACCTAAAGTGAAGTTGTGCCATTCGCCATCAACCTTCTTCCAATAAAGTGGTGCTCTGATTTTTTCTTGTTGAACCCAACTCCAACCTTCATCCAACCAAAGATTGAAGTCTTTGTAACCATCAGCTTCTATGAATTCGATGAACTCGCCATTGGTTACCAGCGCTTTGCTAATCTCGAAATCATGCAAATAGACTTTGTGTCGCGCCAGCTCATTATCGTAACAAAAGCCTTCGCCTTGATGTCCTATTTCGTAAACGCCTTCGTTCATCTTAATCCAACCTTCATCCTCATTCTTAGAATGAACCAACGCTCCATCGGCTTTGTAAACACCATCAGGCTTTTTCTGACTAAGCATGAATTTCAAATCCGTGAGCAACAGTTCTTGATGTTGTTGTTCGTGGTTCATTCCAACTTCCAACAGACTTAAAACTTCCTTCGGGAAATCGAAACTTAGAAGGAGCTCAATGTGCTTGTCAACGTATTTTCGATAATAGTAAACCTCTTCAATGGAAAAGTTGATTTTGTCTCGTTCATCACGCTTTGTTCTGTCTCCAACGTTGTTGTAATAGCTGTTGAAAATGAAGGAACAATCATCTCGATATGGCTGGTAATCTTCGTGGTATTTACTCAAGATGAACTCCTCGAAAAACCATGTTACATGCCCCAATTGCCAAACCGCAGGACTTGCGTGTAACACCACTTGCGTATGGTAATCCTCTGGCTTAAGCGGTGCGCAAATTTCCTCGGTACTTATGCGAACGCTGTGATACTGGTCAATCATCTCGGCTCAAAGTATGAAAGTATTTTTCTCGTAAAAGGTCGGGGCGCAGAATATTCGTCAAATGCCACCATCAATACACTATTCTTAGAGTATAGATTACTAAATTCGATTAACAGGGAAATTCATTTAGAACTGCACGATGGTCAAGAATGGCGATGCCGAATCAAAGGAGCTTGTACAGATACTCGACAGGCTAGAGCATCGCAATAGCTGGGGAATTGAAGACCCTGTTGAGCTTGGAAAACGAGCGGTGGCTCTTGCGGCCAAATTGAACGACATTCCGTCTTTAGGAATGGCGCATTATTACTTAGGTGTTGTCTGTAAAAACCTTACTGATTATCCGTTGTCGGTCAATCATTTTGAGCGAGCGGAAAAGCTATTTCGGCAAACCGAGAATAACCAAATGTTGGCTACCTGCTACCTAAGAATGGGGCAGGTACAACGGTTGATAGACAACGTGCCAGATGCGTTCGATTACTTCAATTACAGTATTCTGTTTGCTGGCAGGAGCGATGACAAGGAGCCGTTTCTGAACGGATACATTGAATTGGGAATGCTTCATTGTAGTCAAAACGCGCTTGATGCGGCCGAGCAATGTTTTAATCTGGTCAGAATTCTGTTTGATGAGGCGCATCATGATAAGATGATTTTGGCGTCAATGCTCAACGGCATGGCAGAAGTGTCTGCTAAACGCAAGCAACTTACCGAGGCCGAGAAGTACCTTAATCAAGTGTTGGATATGGTAATCTCCCTGTCTGATAGAAAATCCGAGTCTGTGGTGCTCCGAAATCTTGGAAGAGTCTTTGTTCAACAAGGATGGTTTGACCAAGCCGTTGAGATGTTTGAAAAATCAATAGGCCTGGGAGAGGAAATCGGATTTTTGATGTCAGTTTACGATGGCCATAAGATGCTTGCCGATTGCTATGAGAAAATGGCAAAACCAGCGCTTGCGGCTGAACATCGGGCAAAAGCCGAGGAGTTGGAGAAACCCTTAAATATTGACGAAAAAAAGTCGCTGGCTCAACGCAGCAGGCTAGAACATTACCCTAGCTAATTGGTTTGCCATTAGCTTCTGTCAGTCTTTAACGAAGCTAAAAACCCACCTGTCCTCATGCGTTGCAACTACCACCGCGTAAACACCGGTTGCCAAATGGTCTAGGTTTCGAATGGCATTTCCAGAAGCTAAATTGAAGCTGACAATCTCTTGTCCAACCATGTTGGTTATGCTAATTTTTGTATGGTTCTCTACGCCAGATAGAGATAGAATATTGCTTGCGCGATTGAAGGAAAATTGCACCGAAGAACTAGGTTCATCCACGCCCGTAACGCACCCCGGCCCTTCGTTGCATTCCGAAACATAAACCCAATTGTTGTCAGAACCGGGGCTTTCGCCCGGATTGGCCCACCATTGGTTTCGCCAAATGCCGCAGTTGTAGTAAACGTGCATTCCGGGGTTCGAATAATTGTTCGAAGCGTTGTATTCTGCGTAACCGCAGTAGCCACCCGTTTGTCCACCACTGCAACCTTCAGCACCGCCAGAATAGGTTTCCACGCTGAAGTTTTGCGCATTGGAAACCGCGCTTGTCGTTGCTTCTCCATTCAAAACACGGTCGGCAACGTTCATGTAGGCATAGCCCGATGTTCCCGAGCCGCTCATCAGCAACTGCCAGATCATGATGCCATCGTTGTCTCCAACACGGTCAGGGTGCGTGGCAATGTGTTCGGAAAGTGAAGCTACATTCTCGTGCGTGTAAGTGTAATACGGCCCCCACGGTTCTTCAGGGAAATGAACTCCAGCCGCAATTTTGAAACCGTGCGTTTCGGCATAATACGCGTACGCATCGTACATGATGCTTCGGTTCTGACTGCCCCCTGCGTTGTATCCCTGATAGGCAATGATGTCAATTTCGTTTCCTACGGCCTGCATCACCGGTATCATGTGTCCGGTAGATGAAAATCCGTAAAGATTGATGCCGTTTGTCTGCGCGGCAGAATTGTAAAGATTGGCATCGCTTTCTCCGGTCACGGTGTTTCTATTGGCGTAGGAAAATGGCGATGTAGCATCGTTATTCAACTGACCGCCTAACGCACCAACACCGCTTGGTGCACAAGCCATGATGTAGCCTTCGGAACGTGGCATCAACGCCCGCGAATTGGTGAAGAAGTCGATGTAATGGTGCACGTTTGCAGCCGAGCCGATGTTCCCGAACGAACCGTTGGGCTCGAAATCCCAGTCAATTCCTGCAAATCCCATATCATCAACCAAATCTTTTATCTGCTGATAATTGATGTCGTCATAAATCGTGCTGCTGGTCCAATAGGTTTCGCCACCGATGGATAGAATGACCTTCACGCCTTTATCGTTCAAAGCAGAAACACTCTCTTTCAGCGCGCAGCCATCGTACGGAACCTGAATTCCGGTTTGGCTGATGTCGTACGTACCTTGGGTGTAGGTGAGGTCGGGTTTGCCGAATGCCAGAAAAACGTAATTGACATAAGACGGAATTTCGCGTAAGCTCGAATTCTGATCTTGGCTAGCCCAACTTTCCGACCAAGAAGGAAAATAGCCGAGAACAATCGGTTCGTCAATCACCACTTGTGCCTGCGAAAACGAGAAGAGAAAAACAAAGGAGAGATACAGCAGGTGCTTCATGGCTTCGCGATTTATGAACTCAATATAGGCGTGTTTTATGTTTGGAAAAGCAAGTTCAGATACAGTTTGTCGTTTGTTGTTCGGTTCAAATTCTAACTTCAAACCATGAAAAAGTTCATTGTCGGTTTCTTTCTTGTCATTTCACTCATATTCATTGGTTTCATTTCTGGCGGAACCATAGCCAAGGTTTTCTTCATTAAAGCTGGCGATGGAATGGCTGGAGCCGCCACTGCAGCTATGCTTGGCTTCTTAGGTGCTGGAATTGGACTGGTGCTTGCTATTGCTCTGCTCCGAAAGTTGGATGAAAAACTTAAGGCAATTCTAGCGTTCGTTTTAACATTGATTTCAATTGCCCTTTTTGCTGTTTTTCAATACCAATACAAGCAACGACAACTAGAAAAGGAGCAAGAGAATGTTGGTCTTTTTGGAGCGAATGATTCTCAACGCACCGTGGTTGCGTCAGCAACGTTGGCTATGAATTCCGAACCAGCAAGTTCTAGTCCGCTCCGGTTAAAAGATGGAACAGAAATGGGAATTGGGATAGTTTCTATTTCGCCTTTGGCAAACAGAACTCTTCGTTTTTACGGAAAACCAAAGACCAACCAATTGCCAGAGCATCTTTCGGCCATGGATAGTTTAACCTTTAAGGATGCACGGCATTACATTGATATTGCTACCGCGCCACCATGGTTTGTGCCAAAGTACATGAAGTTGGATTACGGCATTCTCCAACTAGTTGCAGTTACAGTACAAAAGAATTGGGTTGAAGTAATTGTGAACCGAACCAATGGACAAACCGCTTGGGTTTACCGTCAGGATGTAGGTTATTCCACGTGGTCAGATTTCCTGTTGAGTGTGCATTCCGTAGGATTGCTCAATCCTACCGACTTCCCACCGCGAATTAAACCATTAGACCACGCCAGCCCTGTGTCAAATATTGATGTGAACAGCTATTTCCTCCCTATTTCTGTAAAGGATGATTGGCTTCAAGTTCATCCAAATAAAGAAGTGAACCAGGACATCTGGATTCGCTGGAAACGCGATGGCGTTTTGCTGGTCAGGTATTCGATGCTGAGTTGAACTACTCAAGCTACTCGTTAGCTTTTCTTAACGTTTGTTGGGCACCCGCTTCATAATAGGAGCGGGTTTTTCATGTTTTAGGTTTAATGCACAGCGCTTTTGTGGAAATCCGAAAAACGGTGCATCCAAGAGGGAAGTTTAACCTAAAACCCAAAAACATGAAAACGCTTGCAGTCATTATCACATCAGTATCAACGGTTCTTTTTCTAACCCTTTATTCTTTGTCGCCAGAGTTGATTAGAACCAAGAAAAGTAAACCCGAAAAAGGTTGTGTTTTTAATTCTATGATGGGAATCGAAAACACAGAAGATTACGCCAAACACAAGACACCAGAAAAAGTAGTTAGGTCAATTGATGTTGCTTTGAATTGGATGGCTACAGCCCAGCACAAAAGTGGCGGTTGGGGAGCTGGAAGCCATCACAATCAGCGAGAAATGAACCCTCACGCGGTTCAGGCCGACCCAGCAACCACATCCATGGTTGGTATGGCCTTGCTCCGAAACGGAACTACGTTAAGCAAAGGGCAATTCAGCAATCAATTGAGCAAAGCCGTTGAGTTTATTCTGAACGAGGTAGAGAATTCAAGCCCAAATTCTTTGAATATCACCAAGCTCAC
>JBMYXX010000135.1:0-7780 GCA_049608805.1 Flavobacteriales bacterium
TATTTCTTCTCCAGCAACAGAACAAACACCATCCAAAATGCTCAGCACATTATATTTCTGCGCTAGTGCACCCATCGCTTTTGCATCTACCAAAACACCTGTAGATGTATCAACATGTGTAAAAGTCATCAGCTTATAGTTGCCAGAGGCGAGTTCAGCGTCAATCATTTCTAATGGCACAATATCACCAACTTCAGATTGAAGATAAGTAACATTGGCACCATATCGCTTTAGCAATTCAGCATATCGTTCTCCGAAATAACCCGTTGAAATAACTAGGACTTTATCTCCTGCTTCAATCAAGTTTGCGCCCGCCATATCCATGGCTAAGGTTCCCGAACCAGAAACAATAAATGGTTGTCCGTTTGGAGCAAGCCAAGCTTCGCGCATTAGTTCTAATGCACGACCAAAAGATTCAATAAACGCGGGAGCAACATGACTCAAAGTCGGTTGGCTCATTTTTTCCATTACACTTGGGTCGAATTCAATCGGCCCCGGTATCATCAATAGTTTTCTTTCGCTCATGGTTTATCAGCGTTGCTTAAACAGACTTAAATATTCTCTTGGTTTAGGAATTCATCAACTCCTCAATCTCCTCAACTTCCTTCGGGATATTTTTCATGAGGTTGATTGGCCCGTTTTTTCCAACCAGTATATCGTCCTCTATCCGAACCCCAATTCCTTCTTCCAAAATATAGATTCCAGGCTCGCAAGTAAACACATTTCCTTCTTGCATTGGTGTATCCCAATTTCCGACATCATGCGTGTCTAAACCAAGGAAATGGCTTGTTCCGTGCATGAAGTACTTCTTGTAGGCTGGCCATTTTGGGTCTTGGTTCTTAATGTCGGTTTTGTCAATCAGCTTTAGCTTCAACAATTCATCTTGCATTAGCAAACCAACTTCTTTGTGGTATTGCTTTAAAATTGTTCCTGGACGAAGCATTTCAATGGCCGCTTTTTGGACTCTTAAAACAGCATTATAAACGTCTTTCTGGCGCTTTGTGTACTTTCCGTTTACAGGAATAGTACGCGATAAATCTGCATCATAATTGGCGTACTCGGCACCAATATCTAGGAGCAATATATCGCCATCATTACATTGCTGATTGTTCTGGATATAGTGCAACACGCAAGAGTTTTTCCCAGAAGCGATGATTGGCTCGTAGGCAAATCCTTGTGCTCGGTTTCGGGTAAATTCATGAATTAGTTCTGCTTCTAATTCATATTCCCAAACGCCCGGTTTTACTGTTTTTAAAAGTCTGCGGAATCCTTTTTCGGTAATGTCGCAAGCCTCTTGCAAAAGCAATGTCTCAAACTTGGATTTAACCGCACGAATACGCTCCATAACAGGTGCACATCTGCGGAATTTGTGCAAAGGATATTTCTCCATACACCATTTCACAAAACGGGCATCGCGACTTTCTACCTCAATGGTAGCACGGCCATGTTCGTTGGAGTTGAGATAAATATGTGAAGCTTCATTAACCAACGAGTTGAACACGCGATTGAAATCCTTTAACCAGTAAACGGTCTGAATTCCTGAAACTTCTTGTGCTTGCGCTACGTTCAGCTTAGCGCCTTCCCAAATAGCGATTGTTTCGTTGGTTTCTTTTACGAAAAGCACTTCACGATGATTCTCGTCTCGCGCATTTGGAGCGAGAACAAGAATTGACTCTTCTTGGTCAACTCCAGTCAGGTAAAATAAGTCGCTGTTCTGCTTGAATTTCATGGTGCCATCCGCGTTGGTTGGCATCACATCATTACTATTAAAAACCGCTACACTTTGCGGAACAATTCCTTCAATAAACCGCTTTCGGTTGTTGATGAATAGTTCGTTGTCAATTCTATCGTATCTCATGTTGTAAACTTGAATCCCAAATGTATGTTATTCCAAACTCGAAGCAAAAACGGGCCGACTCTATCAAGAATCATTCTAAATAAATACAGGCACACACCTATAAATACACAGATATTACATTTGCCGCTGTAATGTAAAGCCCGTTCGGGTTTCAATCAAAATCAGACATCAATGTCCAGTTCAATTGCTAGAAAATTTGCGATGGCCCTCTCGGGGTTCTTCCTGCTTTTCTTCCTCCTTCAGCACATGTCTATCAACATGTTGTCGGTAATTAGCCCAGATGCTTTTAACGAAACATCCCATTTTATGGGAACAAACCCATTGGTTCAGTTTGCATTGCAACCTGTGCTTGCCTTTGGGGTTATTTTTCATCTGATGATGGGAATGCGGTTAGAACTACAAAACCGCTCTGCACGCCCCGTTAAATATGCCATGAATAAAGGTTCGGAAAACTCAACTTGGATGAGCCGAAACATGATTATTACGGGCGTTATGATTATGCTTTTCCTTGGGCTTCACTTCTACGATTTCTGGATTCCAGAATTGAATGTGAAGTATTTGCAAGGCGATATGAGCGGACTTCTTGCCAACGGTGATTTCCGTTATTGGGAAGAGCTTCATCATAAATTTCACGACCCAATCCGAGTTGGATTGTACGTCCTTTCATTTGTGTTCTTGGCGTTGCACTTGATGCACGGTTTCCAGTCGGCATTTCAGTCGGTTGGATTTAACCACGGCAAGTACACGCCAGTTATTAAGAAGCTTTCAAACATTTATGCCATCGTGGTACCGCTTGGATTCATTTTCATTGCGGTTTACCATTTCATGACACAATCATAAAGTAAGAAGACATGTCATTAGATGCAAAAATTCCTGCAGGTCCTTTAAAGGAAAAATGGACCAACCATAAAAACGCCATAAACGTTGTAAATCCAGCTAACAAGCGCCACATCGATGTTATCGTTGTTGGAACTGGTTTGGCTGGTGGTTCAGCGGCCGCTTCGCTTGCCGAAATGGGCTATAACGTAAAGGCTTTCTGCTATCAGGATAGCCCAAGACGAGCGCACTCTATTGCGGCACAAGGTGGAATTAACGCTGCAAAGAATTACCAGAATGATGGCGATTCTACATACCGTTTGTTTTACGATACCGTGAAGGGTGGAGATTACCGCGCTAGAGAAGCAAACGTGTATCGATTGGCGGAGGTTTCTGCTAATATTATTGACCAATGTGTTGCTCAGGGAGTTCCATTTGCACGGGATTACGGTGGTCTTTTGGATAACCGTTCTTTCGGTGGTGTACTTGTTTCAAGAACATTTTACGCCAAAGGGCAAACAGGACAACAATTGTTGTTGGGCGCATACTCAGCCATGAACCGTCAGATTGCCAAAGGCAAGATTGAAATGAACAACCGACACGAGATGTTGGATGTTGTTTTGGTTGATGGAAAAGCAAGAGGAATTATCGCTCGAAACTTGGTTACTGGCGAGATTCAAAGACATTCGGCACATGCTGTAATTGTAGCTACAGGAGGTTACGGAAACGTATTCTTCCTAAGCACAAATGCAATGGGTTCTAACGTAACTGCTTCGTGGAAAATCCACAAGAAAGGAGCGTATTTCGCAAACCCTTGCTACACACAAATTCACCCAACGTGTATTCCGCGTTCTGGAGACCATCAGTCTAAGTTGACGTTGATGTCTGAGTCGTTGAGAAACGATGGTAGAATTTGGGTTCCTAAGAATATTGAAGACGTTAAGGCAATCCGAGAAGGAAAGCTTAAGCCAACAGAAATCAGCGAAGAAAACCGCGATTATTATTTGGAAAGACGCTACCCAGCTTTCGGTAACCTTGTTCCGCGTGATGTTGCTTCAAGAGCGGCAAAAGAGCGTTGCGATGCTGGTTACGGAGTTAACGCAACTGGTGAAGCTGTTTATCTAGATTTCAGCTCGGCATTTATGCGCTACGGAAAAGTTGAGGCTCTTACCAAAGGAATTAGTAACCCTAGCGAACAACAAATTAGAGAACTAGGTGAAAAAGTGGTTGAGGCGAAGTATGGAAACCTCTTTCAGATGTACGAGAAGATTGTTGATCAGAATCCGTACAAAACACCGATGATGATTTACCCAGCGGTTCACTACACAATGGGTGGTGTTTGGGTTGATTACAACTTGATGACAACTATTCCGGGTTGCTACTGTGCTGGAGAAGCAAACTTCTCAGATCACGGAGCAAACAGATTGGGAGCATCAGCATTGATGCAAGGATTAGCAGATGGTTACTTCGTTCTTCCTTACACCGTTGGTGATTATTTAGCGAATGAAATTCGAACGGGAAAAATCCCAACGGATTCTCCAGAATTTGATGCCGCTGAGAAAGAAGTAACCGAGCGACTAGAGAAGTTCATCAACATTAAGGGAACTAAATCAGTTGACCATTTCCACAAGCGATTGGGTAAAATCATGTGGGATAATGTTGGAATGGCTCGAAATGCAGAAGGCTTGAAAGAAGCGATGGCTGAAATCAAGAAAATCCGTGAGGAATTCTGGTCAGACCTCCGTATTCCTGGTGGATTGCATGAAATGAATCCTGAGTTGGAAAAAGCTGGCCGTGTAGCTGATTTCCTAGAATTAGGAGAGCTTTTCGCCAAAGACGCATTGGAAAGAAACGAGAGTTGTGGAGGTCACTTCCGAGAGGAATCTGTAGAACTTGATGGTGAGCAGAAAGGAGAGGCAAAGCGTGATGATAAAAACTTCGCGTTTGTGTCTGCCTGGGAATGGACAGGAAACCCAAGCGAATCGAAACTTCACAAAGAAGCGTTGGAGTTCAACGACATTGAATTGAAACAGCGTAGCTACAAATAAGATAATCGACAGACATGAATCTTACTTTAAAAGTTTGGAGACAGAAGGACGGCAAGTCGAAAGGCGCGCTTGAAACGTACGAGATAAAAGATGTTTCGCCTGATTCATCTTTCTTGGAAATGCTCGACATGGTGAACGAAAACCTTGTCAACGAAGGGAAAGACCCTGCCGCATTTGACCACGATTGTCGTGAGGGAATCTGCGGAATGTGTTCGCTTTACATCAATGGAGAAGCACACGGACCAGGCCGTTTAATTACAACGTGCCAGTTGCACATGCGTTCTTTTAAGGATGGCGAAACCATCTACATTGAGCCATTTAGAGCCGCGGCCTTCCCAGTTGTAAAAGACTTGGTGGTTGATAGAAGCTCATTTGACCGTATTCAGCAAGCTGGAGGTTATGTGTCTGTAAACACATCAGGAAATACGCAAGATGCGAACGCATTGCCTATTCCAAAGGATGATGCAGACAAAGCATTTGATGCTGCTACTTGCATTGGTTGTGGCGCGTGTGTTGCTACTTGTAAGAACTCTTCTGCCATGCTGTTTGTATCGGCTAAGGTTTCTCAATTTGCTCTGCTACCGCAAGGAAAGGTTGAGGCTAAGAGACGTGTGCTAAACATGGTTAAGCAGATGGACGAAGAAGGATTCGGAAACTGCACCAATACTGGCGCCTGCGAAGTAGAATGCCCGAAAGGAATTTCTCTAGAAAACATTGCGCGTATGAACCGAGAATACCTTGGTGCCGCTGTTACTAGCGAAGAGTAAGAAGAACGAAAAACGTTACAAGGAAAAAGGTCGCTGAGAAGCGGCCTTTTTTATTCTCCAAGTTTCTCCCCATGCTTTGGACAGTACGTCCAGGTGCCATTCCATTTCTTGCCATCTATTGGGCAGCTTTTTGGAGCGTATAACGAGCCTAAAGGGTTGCTAAACTTGATAGTTTCTTCGAACAGACTTACGCCAAACTCACCTTCAGAAAAAGGGTCTAGTAGGCGCTTGCCTTCTAAGTTTTCTTTCGGAAACAAAATAAACTGCATGTTTTCGCCCATTGGGCCAAGCATACTAGCAAACATTGGCTTCATCATAGCCAAGAAGTTTTTCGCATCACCACCTACTTCCTTGTCTGTTAGTGGTTTAAAAACATCACCATGTTTGTCGGTAACCCTGACGTTTTCTAACATGGCGTTTAACGGCACATAGTCAACGTTGCCATAGGGTCCAATTTCGCCATCTGCAATAGAAAACACGGTGTATTGTCCTAGCACCTCAAGAATTGTCCCAACTTCACCTGCCGATTCTGGATCGCCAGCTAACGAGGCTGCCCAATACTCATCGGGAATCCACCACACGAAACACATTCTATCCGGGTCTTCAGACATTATTTGAGTTTCAGAAACAAGATCATTGAGGTTAATCACGAACTCTTGGGAGAACGAGTTTAGGGTTAGACAAAGCACTAAAAGAATAAGTGAGGCTGATTTTTTCATTAGAAAACAATATAGTCTTGAGGGTTTACAGGTCTTCCGTTGAACCAAAGTTCAAAGTGGAGGTGAGGCCCGGTAGTTAGTTCGCCAGAGTTCCCCACAACAGCTACTACTTCGCCTGCCTTAATAGTTTCGCCAGTCTTTTTTAGGAGCACAGAGCAATGCTTGTAGAAAGAAGTCAGATTACTAGAATGCTGAACGCCAATTACGTGCCCAGCATCATACGTCCAAGTAGATAGGATAACCGTGCCATCTAACGTGGCTTTAATTGGTTCGTTTTCTTTGGCAACTACATCAACCGCGTAGTGCTTCGATTTTGTGTCAAACTCTGAGGTAACATCTCCCTTTATGGGCGCAAAAAAGAACAGGTTTTGAATATTGCTTTCAACCGAAGCTTGAACTCCAAGCTGTAAATTTTGAATGTTGTAGCGCTCTTCCTCTTCAACCATTTCGCGCAGCAAAGAGTCTTGCTTTGAGTTGTTAAACTCTATGGCAGAATAGTCTTTGGTTGTGTCTGGCTCTTGCGTTTGCTGATTAGGCGTTTCGCCAGCAATAATCATGTTAATATTCTGCAGATAAAGGTCCTTCATGGCCAACTCGCGCTCAAGGGAATCGGCTCTAAGCGTATTAGAATAAACCTGCATTCTAAGATTAGTATCGGCATAACCAGGAATGTACTCGCGTAGCGGAGTAAACGCAATGAGGTAAGTAACAAACACAACTAAGAAAATGGCCAAAGAACCACCGAGCACAATTACGTTAAGCGGGGTTAGTAAAAGGCTTGCCCGCTCTTTAAACGTCTCCTCGTCCATAACAACTAGCCGATACTTAACCCGCAGTCGGTTACGCAAATTCCCTTTCTTCTCCTTCTTCTTGGCCGTCATGATTTAGCCAAATATCGGAATAAAAGGATGTTACCTTTGCCCGCTTATTGGCCCTGAGCAAATCAGAGTACTTTTTAGTTAAAATGAAATATTTTTGCGGTTCCTCAGTTACGAGGAATGCGCAAGCTGTTTTGAATACGATCAACCGTTATACATCTGTTCTTTTTGTGGCTCTTGGGTTTGCACTACTCATGGTGGGCTGCTCTACCAAGAAAAAGAATTTCTTGAGCCGAGGCTATCATAACCTCACGGCCAAATACAACGTGTATTGGAACGGTAAAGAGGCTATGAAGGCTGGAGTTGAGAAACTCGAAAAAAGCCACAGCGATAATTATGAGGAAATTCTTGATGTATTTCCTGTAGGCACATCAGAATCTGCCAAGGCGGTTTATGGCGATATGGATAAAGGCATTGAGAAAGCATCGCTTACCATTGCCAAGCACTCCATGCTTATTAAGGGCAAAGAATATGTTGCCAGCATTGATGATTCGTACATGCTAATTGGCAAAGCGCATTTTTACAAGCGAGATTATGTGCTTGCTCTTGAGATGTTTAGCTATGTGGTTAAGCAGTACAAGAAAAACAAGATTAAGTACGATGGTTACCTCTGGTTAATACGTACAAACACGGAGTTAGCTCGTTTTAAAGACGGTGAGAAGATTATTCTTCTGCTTGAAGAGGAAAAGAAATT
>JBMYXX010000136.1:0-7739 GCA_049608805.1 Flavobacteriales bacterium
TAAAAGCGTAGTTGGTAGTAACAAAAGAATTACAAAAAGGGCTCTGAACATGTAGAGTTAGATACGTTGCGTTCTAAACAAAATTGCCAAAACCAACTAGGTTTTGAAAACCCTGTAGGTTTCTTTAAACGAAAAAGGCGAGAACATAGTCTCGCCTTTCAAACATCTTGCCTAAATTTTATAGGTGAAGAGCCGCTTTCTTTTCAAGGTTTTCTTCCTTGGTATGCGGATTATCTTCGTCATCTACACAGCAATCTACTGGGCAAACCGCTGCACATTGAGGCTCATCATGGAAGCCTTCGCACTCTGTACACTTGTCGGTTGTAATGTAATAGACATCCATTTCAACTGGCTCTTGTGGTGCATCTGCATCTGCAGTAAACCCACTAAAGCCTGTAAACTCGCCTTTTACAGAAGTTCCGTCAGAGAATCTCCACTCCGCTCCTCCTTCATAAATTGCATTGTTTGGGCATTCTGGCTCGCAGGCCCCACAGTTAATGCACTCGTCTGTAATCTTAATCGCCATCTTGTTTGTCCCTTTAAGTGGATTAGTTTTGCGGCCTCAAAAATAACACACGCGCATGAATCTTCAACAGCGGGTTTCAGCTTTCAAACAACTGGGTATTTTATTAGGCGAGGTTTCTCAAAACCCGCAAGAAAGCGACTGGGCTTCAGCCTTCAATCAGGCCGAGGCTGAGAACAAATGGTTCACCGCAGAAAACATCTCTCTTGCTTTAAGAGGTATTTCTGAGATGCTTGAAGCCGATAAGATTGACAAATGGCTAGCTGCGTACCCAAATCTGAAAGACGAGGGAGAAAAAACCGTTGCCCTAATTATGGCAGGAAACCTTCCAATGGTTGGATTCCACGATTTGCTGTGCGTGCTTATTTCTGGAAATAAGGCGGTTGTAAAAACCTCTTCTGACGATAAAGTATTACCGAAAAAACTGATTGAAACTTTGGTTTCAATTGAACCTGAATTCGAAAATTGGATAGAGCTTACGGACGGTAAAATGGAAGGCTTTACCCATGTTATTGCCACTGGAAGCGACAACAGCGCACGTTATTTTGAATATTATTTCGGCAAGTACCCGAACATTATTCGCAAGAATAGAAACTCAATTGCCATAATAAATGGTGATGAATCTTTGGATGAATTGCGCGCATTAGGCAAGGACATCTTCCGCTATTTTGGTTTAGGATGTAGAAACGTTTCCAAAGTTTATTTGTCTGACAAAATGGATTCAAAAACCTTTCTGGCAACTCTTGAAGACTGGAAACCAATTGGCAACCACAGCAAATATTTCAACAATTACGAGTACCACAAAGCCATCTTTTTAGTGGAAAAAATGGCACACCTAGACAACGGTTTTCTCCTGCTAAGAGAAGCACCAAGTTTGGGTTGTCCTGTTGGCGTATTGCATTTTCAGACTTACGCAACGCTAGACCAAATTAAGGCCGAGGTTAAAATTCATGAAGACCAGATACAGTGCATTGTAGCTTCAGATAAACTCGGAATTGAAAATTCTGTTCCATTTGGAAAGGCACAATCTCCTGAATTATGGGATTATGCTGATGGTGTAGATACGGTGGCGTTTTTGTTGGCATAACGAAAAAGGAATCGAAGTAGGCGTTCTTAGTATTGTGAGGTAAAGGGACTTCAGCCTCAATTGCGTTTGTATATCCTAACTGCCTCACTGCTACTTTCAAAAATTGGTTGGTAATACTTCTTAAGATTAATGGTGAGCTCGTCTTGACAGTTCAGCACGTCAGAATCATCTATTTCGGGTTCATCTATAAAACAGATATAATCTATCTGTTGTGCCTCGCCTGATCTCTTTCCACCAATCCATGGAACACAATCTGATGGCGACATTTCCCCCAGTTGATGCGGATAAATATTACTGTATTTCCATGTTAATGGAAAATAAGGAAGCGCTGCTTCGTAGTTATACATCAGGATTACTGGATTATCGACAGCTAAGTAGTTTGATACATGGACAAAAGGTTTGGACTCTCGACTTGTAACGGTCAAAATGGTGCTGAAAGGTTCAATCTTAGAACTTGCGTTGACCAACTCAGAAGCTGTTTTGCTTGCATTTGAAATTGAAGCATAATTATGCTTTACAGACCAAACAGAAAGTGCAACAGATAATGCGAAAACAACATTGGAAAACCAATCAGGAAGCTTGCACTCCGCCAAGAACAGAATCAAAAAGAAGAAAAAGAACAACATTAATCTTGCAGAAATAAATCCAGCACTTCCGAGGTAATCTGGAATGGCAAAAATCAACACTAGAGTTACCAACGTTAATATGAACCATGGCGTTTGAAACAGTTTGAACTTCTTCTTTTCCTTGAAGAATTTTACCGCAGTTAAAATGAGGCCGAAACCAAACATGTAGAGCAGAATTTTACTCGGCCAGTGATATGCCTCTTCCTCAATTCCCTTAATTGGCATAACGTATTTAAGAGAAGAGAATAAATCTGCTGGAGCAATGAAGGCCGCCTTTGCTCGCAATGAGCTTTCGGCAACTACAAAGTAGGTGGTTATCAGAATTCCAACCGAGAGATACGCCAATTGAAAAACACCAAAGCGTAAAATGGTTTTGTAAGATTCGACACCCTTCAACACCTTAGGTAAAAAAAGTGTGAGGTTCAACACAAAAAGAGCAACTAAATACAGTGCAAATGCAAATGGGTGCGAAAGCGCAATTAACGTGGCAATCAGACCTTGTTTCATAAAACTTTGCGCACAGTAATTCTCTTGGTTATTCAACCAAAAACTCAATCCAAAGAAGAATAGGACTACTCCAATATTGAAGTTGAAAAAGCCATAATGAAACAGGTATGAATACGAAAAAGAAAAAATCAGATACAGCCATCTTACATCGCCTACATCTCTTGCCATAAGCACGCTTCTTATTCCAAGCGGCAAGCCAATTAGATAGATAGTCAGAATAATCTTCTCAGCCCAAAAAGCAGATGTGAAGGTCATTAATGCAGCCAACAATAAATGCCCTGTCCAATTGGGAGAAAATGTTGGGTTAAACTGAAGAAACTCTGAAATTTCTCCGCCTGGGCTAAGCCATAGTTCTGCAATTAACCTAGCGTTGTATAAGTGCGAAGGCCCATCTACAGTAGGAAAATACTCTGAGGCTAAGACCGGAATTAAACTCACAAAAACTAACAGACAGAAAAAAACTGGCTCAATCCGACTGAACAGTTCCGAAACAAGCTCTCTACCGCGAGTCATTTTAAGTTGGAAAGAGCCGAATAAACCTTCCTCAGCGGCAGCCCCATTACGTTAAAGTAGCAGCCTTCAATTTTCTCAATGCCTATGTAGCCAATCCATTCTTGAATACCGTAGGCACCAGCTTTATCGAGTGGTTGATACTTCTCCACGTAAAAGTCAATTTCAGCCTCTGTTAGCGTTCGGAATTGTACTTGTGTTTTATCAAAATCTGAGATTGTTTTCTCGGATGTACGAATAGTAATTGCGGTATAAACCTCATGTGTTGCACCAGAAAGAAGCCCAATCATTCTTTTCGCGTCAGCCAAATCTGTTGGCTTTTGGAGTTCTGCTCCATCTAACCAAACAATGGTATCCGCGGTTAAAACCACTTTATCTACTAGCTCATCGGCAGTAAACGCATTGGCTTTCAACTGAGACAAATACAATGGAATTTCTTCAGCCTTAAGATTGTCGGGATAAATCTCTTCAACGTTTTTAGGTTGAATTGAAAACGAAACTCCCAGCTCATCCATCAGCCATTTACGCCTTGGAGAAGCCGAAGCCAAAATCAATTCTTTGTCTTTCAAATCTATCATGTAACAACTATTCTAAACACAACCATAGAAAAGATTCCGCCAAGCATAAGCAGCTTTAAAACGATACTCGCCTTATGAAAATCTGAACTTGTTTTCCCTCGTAGAATTTGAACCAATGCAAGTAAAGCCGGCACCTGAACCGCAACTGAAAAATAGCCTAGCAAGAGGAATTGCTCATCGGCAAACCATGCCATCTGAAACCAGCCAATTGTACCAATCAGCAAAAGAAGCAGCGCAGATGCTACCGCTTTAGAACCATTTAATCCGAAAACAATTGGCAACGTACTGCAACGCATTAAAGTGTCGCCTTTTATGTCTTCCATATCCTTCACCATTTCTCTAATAATGGTGGTGTAAGCAGAAAAGACAGCAAACGCCATTAAATAACCCGACCATGGCAGACTCATCCAACCATTAGGGTTACACATCATTTCAATGTACAATGGAAGAAACGGAACCAATCCCGCAAGCAGCGCAACCACCACATTTCCTATTAACAATTGCCGTTTGTAGGTGTGCGAATAGAAATACAATCCACCAGCGGTGAGCATAAAAAGAAGCGAATTAGACACATTCCCAAGTTGCCAACACAAAAACATCCCCAACCCTAAACCAACCGAACCTAAACCATAATACAGATTCCAAGCCTTGGCTTCTGAAACCGTTTTTCCGACAATAATCTTGTCTGGTTTATTGTGGAAATCGATGTCTTGATCAAAAATATCGTTCACCACATTTCCGGATGCAGCTATGAAAATGGTTGCAAGCGCCATCATCACCCAATGAAAATCATACAGGCACGATTTTATGCCCGTTAAGGCAGAAAACGCATCAACAAGTTGAGTTTTTGCAAGAAGAAAAATGAGCCCAATTATGAGAAGATTGGGCCAACGAACGAGCTTTAAATAAGCGCCTAGCACTTATTTGCTTTTTTCCGCCTCAGCAGCTTCAGCGGCTTTTTCCTCATCATAAATAGCGTTGAGGCCGTCAACCACATCCTTGGTAATGTCTAACGCAGGATTTCCGTACAAAATACCGCCAGCCTGATTAGAATATGCCAAAACGAAAGAGAATCCGTACTCCGCATTATAGTCCTTAATAAACTCCTTCATGCGTCTGTTTACCTCCAGCGTTCCCTCAGCCTCTTGGTTCAACAATCTTCGCTGCTCTTTTTCTTGCAAAGCCATTACATCTTGCTCTGCCGCCATCGAAAATTCTTGAGCACTCGTTTGCATGCTTTGCAACTCCTGCATTTTCATGTTTCGCAGCGTTTCATTCATCGTAGAACCCTGTCTTTCAAGCTCTTCATACTTACGCTGAAACTCCATAGCCATTGTCTCAACTTCCTTTTCTAAAGTTGCTGTTCTGGTCTTAACTCTACGCTCGCTTTTCTTGCGTTCAACCTCTAAATCCGCCTCCAATTCGTCAATCAATCGGTAGTTAAGCAACAAGCTATCTTGGTTTATGTAAGCAATTTTAAGCGTTGCAGAAACGCTATCAACAACGGCAGAATCTACCGTGTTTTTTCGTGCTTCAGGTGCTTTTTCGGCAAACTGAAAATAAAACAGAACCGCAATTGCAATTGCCAAAACCGCGTTAATACCAAGCGAAAGGTTTTTCATCTCATCAAAATTTGAGCGTCAAAGGTAAACTTTAGAACAGAGTATAAAGTATCAGGTAACCATTGGGCGTTACACCGCATTCTCCGAAATGCGGTGTCGGGCTTTCCGCGCTACACGGTAGCTTGCTCCAATCCCTAACGCGCGCTAATCAGCTTTAAATCAACCCTGCTTTTGCAGAATATCTAGCGATTCTTGAATATGCTTTTTAGGACTAAGCTGCGAGTCAAACTTGTGAATCACCTTACCTTCTTTGTTAATCACAAACGTTACTCTGCCCGGAATCATTCCAAACATATCGTACGCTCCGTAAGCTTTTCGCACTTTGCCAATTGGGTCGCTTAAAAGCACAAACTGCAATTGATGGTTAGAAGCAAAACCTTCATGGCTTCCTGTTCCATCACTACTAATTCCAATTACTTCAGCTCCTGCCTCTTTGAAATCATCATAACTATCTCTAAATGAACAAGCTTGCGCGGTGCATCCTGGCGTTTCATCCTTTGGATAGAAATAGACAACTACGCTTTTCTCTCCTCGGTAATCGCTCAACTTTACAAGCTCCTTGTTCTTGTCTTTCAACTCAAAATCTGGCGCCATATCGCCAACATTCACTTTTCCCATTTCTTTATTTTCTGATTGACAGGAAGCTAAACCCGTCATTAGTATTACTGCAATTATCAGTCTGTTTATCGAACTACTCAACACCTTCAAATCGTTTTAGTTCTTGCAAAATTAGCCTAGTTACCTCGTCACCTTTTACGTAAACCATTAGGTGTGTTCCACCATGTACTTTAATCGGGTTTTTAATCCGCTTAATGGGGAACATTCTATCTATTGTTCCGTGGATGTGCGCAATACGAGTTTCATCTCCTTCTCCTCGCCATTTTGGTGCATGCAAAATTGCCCAACGCAAGAACTTATCGTTCTGGTCCTTGAACATTTGCGTCATGTGTTTGGTGTCGCCTTTCAGTCTCTTTTTCTGCGCCATTTCCCAAAATCCAGAAAACCGATGCATGGTATTTGGCGGCATTAATCCTTGAACTGGGAACAAACGTCCCAACTTTAAAATATTAGAACGCTCTTTATGCGACTTAATACTCGAAACCAAAATCACCTTCAAATCGGGCATAAAGGTTGTCATCTCAGAGGCCAACATTCCACCAAGCGACAAACCAATTACAATTGGGTTTTCGGCCTTCATAATTGGCTCAGCCATTTTTCTGGCGTAAGTATGCATGTTATCCTTCCATTCAGGAATTATCCAAGGAAGATGAGTTTGCTCGTAGCCATCTAGCTTAATCCGGTCAAATGCTCTGTGGTCTGCACCCAAACCTGAGATGAAAAATATGTGGGGTTTAGACAAAGGTGTAAGTGATAAGGCGAAAGGACTAAGTAATATTGCGGTCAAACTTAAGCAAATCGGTAGTCCTTAATACTTACTACTTATACCTTTCTTAATGGCAAAGCTCAAACTAGACCTCCACGACATTTACAACAAAGGCTGGAAAATTGACCAAGCGCTAAACGACATAATTGACGAGGCGATTGAAAGGCGCGTACCGATTGTGGAGATTATTCCCGGAAAAGGAAGCGGTCAGCTAAAGAAAAAAGTCATTCGGTTTTTGGAGCAAAAACACATTAAAGCGAAGTATCATCGCATAGATAAAGACAGCAAGAATTTTGGCCGGTTATTCGTTCGGTTCAAGCACTAAAACCCTGCTGATTTCCACATGTACTTTTTAGTTCTCAGGTCGAAGTAGGCCATTTTATCCTCCTTCTCAAGTCTGAGAATGTCGCCTTCCAGAATTACAATATCGTCCATTGCACACGGAATTAGGTACTCACCAGTCTTGCTTATAACGCAGCTAAACTCGCCTCTTTTCACTACTGCAACACCTTGCGTAAAATCTGACACTTCTGCATATTCCGCAGGAACTACCACCTCTCCAGCATCATTCACGTAGCCCCATAATTCGGCTTCTTTTACCGATGCCATTCCATCCGAAAATCCGCCAGTATCATCAAAGCTTGCAGGGATAACATCTATTCCGGCCACATTAAAAAAGCCAAACTTGTCACCTTTCTTGGCAGCAAACCGTCCGTCTTTCAAAGGGTCAATAAGATCGTAGTCAAATGACTTTACCTCCGTTCCTGTTTTATCAATCACACCAAACTTATCACCTCTTCTGGCAATCGCTTTTCCTCCTGAGAATTTGAATCTGTCAAGTTGCTCATCAGTACCATCAAAGTTTAAAGGGATTACTTCGTTTCCGTATCGATCTATAAAAC
>JBMYXX010000137.1:0-7694 GCA_049608805.1 Flavobacteriales bacterium
GAATTGTGCGAGATGGTAACTTGGTGTCTGTTCAATGGAAACGAAAAGACTCAGAAACTCGCTTAGACAGTTCGCCAATTGTAAAAACCAACCTAACCGGAGCTTACAATCTTCCAAACATTATGGCGGCTGTTGCTACAGGAATTGTGTTTGGTTTGAGTGATAAAGAAATCGCCAAAGGCTTATCTTCTTATGAGCCATCAAACAATCGTTCGGAGGTTAAAACGAACGGGACAAACACGTTTATTTTGGATGCTTACAACGCCAACCCAAGTAGTATGGAAGTTGCCATCAACAATCTTATGGGAACCGATAGTGAGAACCACTCGGTAATTCTTGGCGAAATGCTCGAAGTCGGCTCAACAAGTACAGAAGAGCATAAAGCTGTTTGTCAGCGGCTTCAACTATTAAAGCTCAAAACCGTCTGTTTGGTGGGGAAAGAATTCACTCAATTCAATAATGAGTTTGAGTTCAATTTCTTTGAAAATGTAGATGATTTGGTCACTTGGCTAAACACCAATCCGCTTTCTGACGAAATGGTGCTTATCAAAGGATCAAGAGGAAATAAACTAGAGAAAGCCGCTGAGTTTTTACTCGCTTAATCCTTAGTTACAGCTCTTGAGATTACAATCTTCTGAACCTCAGAAGTTCCTTCGTAAATCTGCGTAATCTTTGCATCTCGCATTAGCCGTTCAACGTGATATTCTTTCACGTATCCGTATCCTCCATGAACCTGAACAGCCTCAACAGTCACATCCATCGCAACTTTTGAAGCGTAAAGTTTAGCCATAGAACTAGACACATCGTAATTCAAACCTTGGTCTTTTTCCCAAGCTGATTTGTAAATAAGCAATCTTGCCGCTTCAATTTCTGTAGCCATATCGGCTAGCTTAAACTGGATAGCCTGATGCTGATTAATCGTCTTTCCAAACGCCTTTCTTTCTTTTGAATAAGCCAAAGCCAATTCGTAAGCGCCACTTGCAATTCCTAAGGCTTGAGATGCAATTCCAATTCTTCCACCAGAAAGTGTCATCATAGCGAATTTGAACCCAAATCCGTCTTCACCAATTCTGTTTTCTTTCGGAACTTTCACATCCTGAAACATCAAAGAATGCGTGTCAGAAGAACGAATGCCGAGTTTATCTTCTTTAGCTCCAACAGTAAATCCTTCCATTCCCTTCTCAACGATAAGAACATTGATTCCTCGGTGTCCTTTCTCAACATCGGTTTGTGCAATCACCAAATAGGTTGACGCATTTCCACCATTTGTTATCCAGTTTTTAGTGCCGTTAAGGATGTAGTGGTCGCCCATATCAACAGCCGTAGTTTGCTGAGATGTGGCATCAGAACCAGCTTCAGGCTCAGAAAGCGCAAATGCTCCAATCTTTTCACCAGTCGCAAGCGGAACTAAATATTTCATTTTCTGCTCTTCGGTTCCGTATTTCTCCAGTCCCCAATTCACCAAGGAATTACAAACGCTCATACAGACAGAAGCCGAATTGTCAATTTTGGAAATTTCCTCCATCGCTAAAACGTAGGAAATGGTATCCATTCCACTTCCTCCGTATTTTGGGTCAACCATTAAACCAAGGAAACCAAGCTCACCCATTTTCTTAATCTGCTCGTGAGCAAATTCCATTTTGGTATCGCGCTCAATAACGCCAGGAAGTAATTCGTTTTGGGCAAAATCGCGTGCCGCTTTCTGAATCATCAAATGCTCCTCGTTCAACTCAATATTCATCGTAAAATGGGTGTTTTGTGAGCGGCAAATGTACTTCATTCATCCTAAAATTCCTTAACGTTACATGTGAGTTTGAAAACGGCAAAAACATCGGCAATAGGTATCATGTCGGGGACATCATTAGATGGCCTCGATTTGTGCTACGTTAACTTTTCATTTGATGGCAAATGGGATTTTGAAATCTTTGCCACAGAATTCATTCCCTATGATGAAAAATGGCGTGCAAATCTTGAAAATGCTCATTCGCTCGAGAAGTCAGATTTAAACCAACTCGACATTGATTTTGGCGCATTCACCGCTACATGCGTAAACGACTTCGTTCGTAAAAATAAACTCCCTAATCCAGACTTGGTTTGTTCACATGGGCATACCGTGTTTCATGATCCAGCAAACGGAACAACTGTTCAGATTGGAGATGGACAAACAATCGCTCAACAAACGGGAATTACGTGTATTTCTGATTTCAGGTCAGAGGATGTTTCTTTTGGTGGACAAGGAGCACCACTCGTTCCGATTGGAGATGAATTGTTGTTTTCGAATTACGAGGCGTGCCTCAATCTTGGTGGTTTTTCCAACATCAGTTTTCGCGAAGCAGAAGAAAGAAGAGCCTTTGATGTTTGTCCTGTAAACATCTCTCTTAACCCTTTAGCAAATTTGCTTGGAGCCGAATATGATTCAGGCGGTGAAATTGCTCGAAATGCAAAAATTGACTCTGATTTGCTTTCCGAGTTAAACAACCTTCCTCTCTATTCTACCAATCCGAGGCCATCGCTTGCTAGAGAATGGCTAGAAGAAACTTTCCTGCCGTTGGTTGAAAAAAGCACAGCTTCAACGGAAAACAAAATCGCAACGCTGACGGAACATGCGGCAATTCAAATAGCATCCGTCATCAACCAAAAAGCAAATGGCGGACGGGTTTTAGTGACTGGAGGCGGAGCTAAAAACAAGTTCCTAATCGAACGATTAAAAACGCTTTCTAAAGCCAACATCATTGTTCCTGAGATCCAACTAATCGATTTCAAGGAAGCGCTAATCTTCGCTTTCCTTGGCGTGCTGAAACTGCACAACCAAACAAACGTACTTCGAAGTGTTACAGGAGCAAGTCGCGATTCCAGCTCAGGCAAAATCAGTCGTCCGTAAACGGGTTTTCCAATCCACATCAACCCTATTAAAAACACGTACATTTGCGCGGAATTTTTGAACCTGATTCCGAACGGTGATTGAACTTCTAAAAAAGTACGAGGAAAAGAGCCCCGAAATTGTATTCGAGTGGCACGATCAACTAACCGAAGCTAAAGGCTGGGTTGTGATTAATTCGCTTCGAGGAGGTGCCGCTGGTGGCGGTACCAGAATGCGAAAAGGGCTGGACAAGAACGAAGTAATGTCTCTTGCCAAAACCATGGAAATCAAGTTTTCAGTTAGCGGACCGCCAATTGGGGGCGCTAAATCTGGAATCGATTTCGACCCGAAAGACCCACGTAAAAAAGGTGTTTTGGAGCGTTGGTATAAAGCAGTTTCTCCACTTCTAAAAAACTACTACGGAACTGGTGGCGATATGAATGTTGACCAAAAAGCCGAGGTTATTCCAATCACGGAATCGTTTGGTATTTGGCATCCGCAAGAAGGTGTGGTTAACGGTCACTTTAATCCGACTGAGGCGGAGAAAATCAAGAAGATTGGTAAACTCAGAAATGGTGTTTCCAAAATTTTGGAAGACCCAAATTACTGTCCTGACGGACCGACAAAATATCGCGTTGCAGATATGATTACCGGTTTTGGCGTAAGCGAATCTGTAAAGCATTTCTACTCTATTTTCCGAAAAGAAACGCTTCAAGGAAAACGTGTAATTGTTCAGGGTTGGGGTAATGTTGCTTCTGCCGCGGCAATGGAATTGGCGCATAATGGCGCATTAATCGTGGGTATTATCGACCGAAATGGTGGATTAATTAACGAGAAAGGATTTGACCTTGAAGGCACAAAAGACCTCTTCATCAATCATAAAGATGGCAACAACTTAAAGGTTGACGGCATGATGAGTTTTGATGAGATTAACGCCAAAATTTGGGACGTTGAAGCAGATATTTTCATTCCTGCGGCCGCTTCAAGATTAGTTACCGCAGAGCAATTGAAACGAATGGTTAATGCTGGTTTGAAAACCATTTCGTCTGGTGCTAACGTTCCTTTTGCAGACCCAGAAATATTTTACGGACCAATTATGAGCGATGCCGATAATCAGGTAAGTCTTATTCCTGATTTTATCGCCAACTGCGGAATGGCACGCGTGTTTGCATTTTTGATGGAATCTGAAGAAGACGACATTACCGACCACGCCATTTTCAGCGACACATCCGAAACCATTTACCACGCTTTAGAAAAAGTATATAAAAGAGACTCTTCGCTTACCAACGTTAGCCGTTCGGCTTTCGAAGTAGCACTTGAAGAACTCACAAAAACACCTCAACTCGAAACATCGAAATAATGCTAGAAATTCTCCTAATCGTAATTTTTGTGCTCGGATACGTGTCCATAACCATGGAGCACACCTTTAAAATCGATAAGCTAATTCCTGCCGTTGCCATGATGGCGTTGCTTTGGGCTGTTATCGCTTTAGCACATATTCCTGTGTTTGAGATTGACGAATTAAAAGGTCTGGTAGAGTCTCATATGGACGAAATGTTGCTCCATCACCTTGGTAAAACAGCCGAGATTTTGGTGTTCCTAATGGGCGCCATGACCATTGTAGAAATCACAGATCACTTCAACGGATTTGGAGCAATTAAGTCGTTTGTAAAGACAAAAGAGAAGAAAGTTCTTCTTTGGATTATGGGCGTTTTGGCGTTCATTCTTTCTGCAATTATCGACAACCTAACAGCAACAATCGTATTGGTAACCATCCTTAAAAAACTGGTTGATAGTCGCGAAGACAGACTTTGGTTTGCGGGTATGATTGTAGTTGCCGCAAACGCTGGTGGTGCTTGGTCTCCAATTGGAGATGTAACCACAACTATGCTTTGGATTGGCAATAAAGTATCGGCTGGGAAATTGGTTGAATATCTCGTGATTCCATCATTAGTTTGCATGGTTGTGCCAACATTTATCGCCTCTCTTCTACCCGCTTTTAAAGGTCAATTAACGTCTCCAAAAAGTGATGCAGATGAGAAACCAGCAAGCCTTGGCATGTTGCTTTTAGGATTGGGAATGATTGTTTTCGTGCCAATTTTCAAAACGGTAACGCACCTTCCTCCATACATCGGAATGATGCTTTCTTTGGCCGTTGTTGCCACCGTTGCAGAGGTTAAAAGTGCGCGAGCCTTCACCATGTCGGAAGCGGCTCATCACCACAGTCCGGTACATACAGCGCTGGCAAAAATCGAAATGCCAAGTATCCTTTTCTTCTTAGGTATTTTAATGGCCGTTGCCGCCTTAGAAAGCGTAGGAATGATTTTCGAATTGGGAGAAACAGTAAGAGCCGCTATTCCAGATGACGTTTTTGTTGTACTAATGGGATTTGGTTCTGCCGTTATCGACAACGTTCCGCTTGTAGCCGCAAGTATGGGAATGTTCCAGTTACCACTAGACCACCACATCTGGCACTTCATTGCGTTCTCTGCCGGAACAGGCGGTAGCATGCTCATTATCGGTTCTGCCGCAGGCGTTGTAGCCATGGGAATGGAGCGTATCGATTTCATGTGGTACCTCAAAAAAATCGCATGGTTAGCACTAATCGGATTCGTAGCTGGTTGCGGAACGTTTATGCTACTCATGAAAATGCTAGGCGAACTTTAATCAGTGTTACCGTTTGGCCTAACAAACTGATGAATTTTGGCTAGTTCAATCAAACTCCTTTTGTGAATTATCACATTGCTTGGTTGCTCGGTTAAATGTTCTGTCAGGTTAAAGTAGAATGGTCTGCCCTGCTTTTTAAAATGAGCTCCGAACATGCCCATCTCTCTTAAGTGTTTTGCAATTCGCATTAACCTACCAGCATCAACATTATACTCTTCCAACAGCTTCAGTATCTTCTTTCGTTCGATTAGTATCACTTCGAGTTTGGTAATGTCTGAGGAAGTAAAATCTCTATCCTTCTTTGCCCAAACCCAACTCAATAAATAATACTGAGTCAACTTTTCCCTATCAGTAAGCCAACCCTGTTTTAGCTTTCCATCTCGGGCAATAAAATCCAATTCGAAGGCAAAGGTTGGAATGTTCTTGTTTACGAAGTGAACAGCTGCTTTTTCATCCACTAACAACCCTTTAACATCCCCTAAATCGAATCTTACATCAACGCCTTTAATTTGCATTTCAGCATCTCTTACACGGTGCATATTCTCCACAGCACCCGGATAAAAGTTCTCATCCAAGAATTCCGCTACGGCTCTCTCCGACTTATTGTCCGCAATTCTTAAAGTCATTGAAGTCCATTTTTTGCCAATAAATAATCCCGCATTCCTAAGCGTAAATACATTACGATTTCAATCATCACTCTTGTACAGAAAGCGGGAAAACATGTTCAGAATTCACGCTGTAAAATTTGGATCGAACACATCATTAAAATAACTTTGAATTCATGAGTATTAAGGTAGTAGAACTTTTTGCAGGAGTTGGTGGGTTTAGAATTGGGCTAGAAGGATTTCCTAAAAAGTCAGACTCAAAATATGATGTTGTTTGGAGCAACCAATGGGAGCCAAGTACAAAAACCCAACATGCAAATTTGGTTTACGCCAACCGATGGCCTAACGCCAACCATTCGGGGATAAACATTGAGGAGGTCATAGAAAATAACTTTGATTCTATTCCTAATCACGACCTACTTGTTGGAGGCTTTCCGTGTCAAGATTACTCCGTAGCTACCACTCTTCGTAACTCCAAGGGGCTTAGAGGTAAAAAGGGTGTTTTATGGTGGAGCATTGAAGCTATTCTTCGAAAAAAAGGGCCAAACAAACCCAAATACCTCATGCTGGAGAATGTTGACCGATTGCTCAAATCACCGGCTAGCCAGAGAGGTAGAGATTTTGCCATCATGCTTTCATCCCTGAATGCCCTGGGATACGCGGTGGAATGGCGTGTAATAAACGCGGCAGAATACGGAATGCCACAAAGAAGAAGAAGGGTTTTCATCCTTGGATATCATAAATCCACTTCAGTTTATTCTAAACTAAAAGCAAGCTCATCAAAAGTTAAATGGGTTGAATCTGAGGGTGTAATTGCTAAGGAATTTGCGGTGAAACCAATAGTTGGTAATCCATTAATTGGAAAAATTGATTCGGATGTTCAAACAGTTTCCGACCAATTCAACAAGGATGGCGGGAACTCTCCTTTTCAGAACTCTGGGGTGATGATAAGTGGAACCTATTGGACCACAAAAACTGAAAGCAAATCCACTAAGACACCAACGGTTCTTGAAGAAGTTTTGGAGAAAACCAAAAATGTTCCGAGTGAGTTCTTCATCGATGAAATAGACTTAAAAAAAGAACGCGGTTGGGAATACTTGAAAGGCTCAAAAAAGCTAGAGCGTACAAACGCTCAGGGTCATAAATATGTCTATTCTGAAGGTGGAATGACCTTCCCAGATGCCCTAGACGCCCCATCAAGAACAATAATTACTGGCGAAGGCGGCCCAAGCCCATCTCGATTTAAGCATGTTATTTTCAAGGATGGACGCCATCGCAGATTGATGCCAATTGAATTGGAAAGGCTGAATATGTTTCCTGACAACCACACGAAACTGGAAGGAATTACGAATCAAAAACGTGCCTTTTTTATGGGCAATGCATTGGTTGTGGGTGTAGTTGAAAAATTGGGCAAATCGTTGGCAAAAGTGGCAGCTGCAAAATCAACTGAATCAACCAAAACATCTCAGTTGGGATGAAATACATAGAGCATTCGTTTAGACATGCCTCGAGTATTTTCCGTAGTGAAGGATTCTTGGAAAGCTATGAAGAAGTAATTTCTA
>JBMYXX010000138.1:0-7694 GCA_049608805.1 Flavobacteriales bacterium
AATCTTAAACACTGGTTGTTTGATACGCAAACAGATTCGGTGTAAGTCGTATTGTTAGCGTAAGTGATGCCAGAACCATCTGGTTCTTCTCCACCGAGTAGCAGGGTGTCTCCATTGCTATCTAAAAGTGCCCAATAAGTTTCGTAACCATATTGGTCTGTAGTTATCTCAACGGTTACTTCAATCTCATTTGGGCCGCACTGAGCATAAGACGAGTAGTTACAAAAGGCAAGCAATGCCAGAATTGAGAGTAGTGCTTTTTTCATGTTGTCTTTCTGTATTTATATCGAAGGTAAGATTTTGGTAGTGGTGTGTGGATTGAAAAACCAGAATGTCTTACGTACTCAAATACGCGTAAAACAGAATTGGTTGCCGAAAAGCAGGAGAATTCTGCTTTAGCATGCCTCAATTTAAACTCTCAACAAATAGATGTTATTTGTAATAAATAGAGTTTCTGAACTTCTTCGACAAACAAATGATTTTTAGAGATTAAATGATGTATTTTCACGTTAAATAATTCTGAACTGCCAAGAAGTTAATAGCCACAATGTCAAATTTTAGTATTAGAAAAAGTCAAAAACTGGAGAAGATTGTTACTCCATCGGCTTTGATAATTCTTGATGGAGATGTAGTGAAGACTTATACCAATCCAAGCTCAGACTTTACTGATGAGTCTGCGAATCAGAATGCTGAGGCTATTCTAGATTTACTAGAAGATGAGCAAGTCTTTCACATGATAGTTCCTGACTCTACTACTTTGATAACCTTAAATCCAAGAGATTATAGGAATCCCAAATTTGAGTCTCGGAAAAGGGCAGAGGCTATTGTGATTAAAAGCTTAGGCCATAGAATGTTGGCCAACTTTTACGTGAAAGAAAGAATAAACGATTATCCAGTTCGGATTTTTGATGATGAATTGGAAGCCATAGACTGGTTTAACCAGATACGGCTGGGTTAGTTTACATCGGTTTTTTAATTCTGTCGGTGGTGTCTATGCCAGATACAACCTCGATGTTAATTCCATCTGAAAGGCCAACCTTAACAGTTCTTTTTTCAAAGTTTTGTGCCGATGTTTCTACTTCTACAAAAACAGAATCTGGGTGATTTCCGAAGGTTAGTAGCCCTTCAGGAATAACAACAATACTGTCTTTTCTTTCTAAAACAATATCTGCGTTAGCGCTATAACCTGCCCGTACAAAAGCATCTTCTTGCAGTTGAACTTCGGCCTTAATTTTAAACTGAATAGCTCCATTTTCCTCAATTCCTTTTGGCGAAATATGGTCTAATCGAGCGTTGAAAGTAACTCCCTCTAACGCACCAATGGTAATTAGAAGGTTCATTCCTTCTTTCACTTTTCCAACTTCACTTTCATCCACTTTTCCCTCAAAAATCATTTCGCCCATATCGGCAATTGTTGCAACGGTAGTTCCTTCGTTAAACGTGTTGCTCTCAATTACAGAGTTTCCTTCCTTCAGCGGAACTTCCAGTATCATTCCCGATGCTGTAGCGCGGATGGTCGTGTTAGATGCGGTACCCTGATTTTTGAGCGCACCTTCTTGTATAAGTTGAAGATTCCCTTCTGCGGCAAGCAACTCTTGTTTTGAGTTGTTTAAAGCAGTTTGAAACGGCTGAAACTCCGCCTGAGAAATAACTCCTTGGTCAACCAGTTTCTTTTGTCTGGCAAAATTCTGTTCAGTATCCGTAACCGCCAATTGTGCCATCTGAACTCGGTTTTTAGCGTTGTTCAAACTCACCATGTCAGGAACAATTTTCACTCTTGCTATGGCATCTCCTTTTTTAACGGTTTCGCCTTCTTCAACAAACACTTTTTCTATTATTCCAGAAACTCGTGCTTTAATGGCTACTTCCTTTTTAGGACTAATAGAACCTGTGGCTACCGTCTTTTTAATGATGTTTGAGACAAACGCTGTTTCAGTTTGAAAAACGACTGGTTCTTCCTGCGATTTCTCGTACAAATGCCAAAGTGTGTAGCCAAATCCACCCACAATCAACAACACTACTAATACTCTTACAAACGATTTCATTCAGATTAATTTTCGGTTCTTAAAGCTTCTACTGGTTTAATTTCTAGTGCTCGGTATGCTGGGATAAAACCTGCGGCACATCCCGAAGCAATTAGCACACACAATGCAATAATGATGGTTTGAAAATCTACTTCAGGGTTTCTAAAAGAATCATCTTCAATTAACGGCCCTGCAAATTCTATAGCCCAAACCCCAAGCACAATTCCTATATAACCTGCCATGGAGGTTAGCACAAGTGATTCCAATATTATTTGAGAAATAATTGAAGTGGGACTCGCTCCAATGGCGCGCCTAATTCCAATCTCCTTAGTTCGTTCTTTTACAATAATGAGCATGATATTACTGATGCCAATTATTCCAGCAATTAGGGTTAGTGTACCAACAAACCAGCTGATAAAGTTGATGCCTGTAAATACGTTTGCAAACTCTGCGAACTTTTCCTCATTGTTGTTTACGCCAAAGGCAAACTCATCAGCAGGATGTACCCGATGGCGTTCTTTTAAAATCTTTAGAATTTTCTCTTCGATGAAGGAAACAGAATAGCCTTCTTTGGGCATGAAGCCAAAGTAACTAACCCAGTTTCCGTAGTTAAAAGCTTGCTGAAAAGCACTTAGAGGAATGAAAATACTTTGCGCATCATCTTCAGCCTCTCCACCAGATTTTTTCGATTTAATTGTACCAACAACGGTAAAATAAACGCCATTAATTCTGATGCTGCTACCTAGCACTTCATCGCCAGGTTTGTATAGGTCGTTTATCACCTTGGAGCCAATAACAGCGACCTTTCTTTTCTGATCTAAATCTAATTGATTGAGCCACCTGCCTTTGGTAATGTTGAAAGGTTGAATGTTGATTACCTCTGGGAAATCTCCCTTTACACCGTAAGCGCCAGAATTTGTGCCCCTAACTACGTTTGCATCTCCCCGCCAGCCGCCAACCTCATTCCGTGGAGCAATAACTTCTGCTTCTGGCACTAACTGACGAAGTGCTTTGGTGTCTTCATTCGTCATTCTAAACCACCGACCTTCAGGTAGTCCTTTATACGGCATTGTTGTTCGCTGAGTCCAGATATAAAGCGAGTTAGACTCGAAGCCTTGAAACTCGCTACCAGCAACGCCATTGTACAAACCAGAACCCGCACCAAGCATTATTATGAGCATGAAAATGCCCCATAAAACCCCAAAAGCCGTAAGTAGGGTTCTAAGTAAATTGGCACCTAGTGTGTTAAAAACCTCTTGCCATCTATCTAAATCGAAAATGCTCATTCGTCTCTGAGGGCTTCAATTGGACTAATAGATGCGGCTTTAATAGCAGGGAAGAGGCCAGCAAGAGTTCCGGCCAAAACCAGAACAAGCGTTGCGTAAATGGCGGTTCTAAGATCTACCTCCGGATTTCGGAAAATCCCCGGGTCTTCAATAAGGCTGTTTACACCTTCTAGCGTAAAAACTCCAGCAACCAAACCTAAATATCCGGCAATACTTGTTATAAAAATAGATTCAAGTATGATGAGAGAAACCACGGAATAAGGTGTTGCACCAAGCGCTTTTCTAATTCCAATTTCTCTAGTTCGTTCTTTCACCACAATCATCATAATGTTGCCAACACCAACAATTCCTGCAATGATTGTCCCAATCCCAATAATCCAAACAAAGAGACTAATGGCATTCAATACCTTCAGTATTTCCATAAACTGATCGGTGGTATTGTTAATCCAAACGGCCCTTTTGTCTTCTGGAGAAAATTGGTGTAGCGCGGCCAGTTTATTTCTAATTCCTTGTTCAATTACCAAACTTTGTTCAGGGCTTGCATCTCCAATAGTAGAACTCATTGCATGTACATTTCGTCCTCGGTTGAACACAATTTGTCCGACCGTTAAAGGAATGTAGCCTCGTCTGTTATCTCTATCGCCACCACCATCTTTAAACGTTCCAATTACCTTAAAAGCAATGCCTCCAACTTTTATCACTTTTCCTAGGTGGTCTCCATCAGGAAACAGCTGTTTCCGAATAGGTTCACCAAGCACAATTACTTTTCTGCGCTGCTTAATATCTAGGTCATTGAGGAATCTTCCCGTTAGAATGGTGGCATTCTCGGCATGAATTTGTCCCGGTTCTGTTGCAATGGGTTGGTAGTTGCCCTTTCTGTCTCCGTAAACCATTGCTTGGTTGGGTAACCAAAGTCTCGAAGCAACGTTTTCCAATCCAGAAACGCGGTTGTTATGAATTGCGTTGTGATCATCGTCCGTAAAACGAATCCTACGACCTGGCTGCATTCCTTTATAAGGGATGGTGGTTCTACCCGAGTAAACCCAAATGCTGTTTATAGCATCTTCTTCAAAGTCTGCTTTAAAACCGTTGCGCAAGCCGTTGCCAGAGCCAAGCAAAATAATGAGCATGAATATTCCCCAGAAAACACTAAATCCGGTTAGGAATGTTCTGAGTTTGTTTTTTGAGATGGTCTCAAAAATTTCTTGCCATTTGTCAACGTCAAACATGGCTGATGGCAGCTTGATAGTTGTCGCTTTCAATCAAACCATCTTTCATAAGAATAGCACGGTTTGTTTGTGCCGCAATGTCGCTTTCGTGGGTTACAATAACCACCGTCATTCCACTGGCATTCACTTCTTTAAGTATTCCCATTACTTCGTTAGAAGTTGCCGTGTCTAGCGCTCCCGTTGGCTCATCGGCAAGAATAACTTTTGGTTTTGTAACCAAAGACCGAGCAATAGCCACGCGCTGTTTTTGTCCACCAGACATTTCGCTTGGTAAATGCTCTGCCCAATCAAGAAGACCCACGCGCTCCAAGTATTCTAGGGCAATCTTGTTTCGTTTACTTCTTCCAACGCCTTGGTAGTAGAGCGGGAGTGCCACATTTTCCATGGCATTTTTAAACGTTACTAGGTTAAAGCTTTGGAAAACGAACCCAAGTAATTGATTTCTGTATTTCGCAGCCTTACGTTCGCTCAAATTCTGAATGAGCGTGTTGCTTAGCTTATAAGTGCCTGAATCATAATTATCTAGAATGCCAATAATATTGAGAAGGGTAGATTTTCCCGTTCCCGAAGAACCCATAATGGAGACCAATTCTCCTTCATTAATGGTTAAATCAATCCCTTTAAGAACATCTAAACTGTTCTGACCTACTTGGTACGATTTCCTGATTCCTGACAGCTCAATCATGGCGGCCGAAAGTACGGTTAACTAGCAGCACGTTTCGTTAACAAAATTGCTGTTCTGTTAAAAAGTGTGAATGAGGCTGGTAGGAGAACCTAGCAGCTGGATTTTGAACAAGATTTAATACTCGTTTGAGTATCCTTCCCAATCTCTGAGTACATGAGAGATATGCGTTTCTAGACTACAGTATAGTACTATGTCTGGCTTTATCTGAAGAATAATTTCCTCGTTTAGCTTGTAATTCCAAGAATCGAAAATATAGACCGATTCAGAAAAAGACTCCTTGAGAAACGGCTTAAAGTATTCGCCAAAAGAATCTCTAATAATTAGAATTTTCGGCTTCTTAGAGTTCATAATTCTATACGAATACTCGTACTCGTTTGGGTACATGAAGCCTGGTGTAACTGGGAAATTGTAAGAAAACCGAAATGCCTTCTCATTGGTGTCCATTGGCATGATGTGCATCAAACTGTCTTCAATTCCTAAAATCTTGGTGTGAAAACCTCCCCGTTTCCATTTTTCAATCCAATTGAACGATTTGTACGGACGAAGTGAGAGTTCAGGAAAGTCTTTTTTCAAGGTTTCAATCATATCCACCGCTACAGAGTAACCTCCTTGATGATTCCAATGATTATCAAAACGCTGATAAACCTCAACGCTATCGCGTGCATTAATAAGTATTTGGGTTGGGTCTCTCACCAATCCCGGAAAGTGGGAGTTAAGGTGTTCTTGTAATTGAGTTACGCGCTTTGGCCTTGGAGAAATGCGCGTGTGAAACTGTAATTTGTCTTGATACACATAATGCTTCATAGGTAAGATGTACCAGTAATGCACTATTCCTAGAGAGTCGAGGAAATCGGTTCTGCGCTGCCATTCTGACCTAAAAGCTTCTAAGTATTCTGAGGGAAAGTCTTTTTCTCCCGCTAAAATTTGGCTTTCCTTTTTGGTGAGAAAATACCAACCATCGATACCAAGCATGGTATGTTCAGGTTCTGGAGAAACCTTCAGCCAGCGGAATTTAAACTCTTTGAAAAATTTTAGGAGAGGCGCTCTAAAACCAAAAGCATCCTTGTAATACGCATTGTATTGCTTGGGATAAATCTCAGGATAATCTAAAGCAAGCGCTGGTTTTTCGTGAAAATCTCTATTCTCATCTTTTTGCTCAAATTCCCAAATAAGAAAATGTCCGTTGAGCATTGGCACAATCAACACCACCACAAAAAGAACCACCAATATGTATTTGCTGTTGTGTCTCATTTAGAACCTGAAATAGATAAATGGACTGTAGGAATCTGCATTTTCATACACAGCACATAATAGCAGGATGGCTACTAGCACAACGGTTTTAACCAATTCTAGCGGCCACTGATGCCAGCTGCCAAGCTTGGCTAACAGGTTTAATGAGAATTGCATGATACGTTTTGGAACCGTTGACGAAAACGCGATTGCCAAAATCAACACAATCAACTTTTCTTTATCGAGAAAGTGAAGTGCATTGGCTTCGTTAAAGCCGTTTGAGCCAAACATTAGTCCAACGTAGCTGGCCGCGTTTCCGAAGTCTTCAATCCTGAAAAACACCCAGCCAACAAGAACAATAAGCATAGTATATGACCAAGAGATGGGGCGAGGTAATTTATCGAGGAGTTTCTTGCCGCCAACGCGTTCTAGCACTAAAAAGAAACCATGAAACAAGCCCCAAAAAATGAAACTCCAAGTTGCTCCATGCCATAATCCAGTAAGGAAAAACACAATGAGAAGGTTGAGGTAAGTTCGGCCTGTGCTTCCGCGATTTCCGCCTAGCGGGATATATACATAGTCCTTAAACCAAGACGATAAAGACATGTGCCAACGTCTCCAAAACTCTTGTATGCTGCGTGATACGTATGGGAAGTTGAAGTTCTCGAGTATCCGAAATCCGAGCATTCGGCCAATGCCAATGGCCATGTCAGAATAACCAGAAAAGTCGAAATAAATCTGAAATGCATAGGCTACAATTCCAAGCCAAGCAACTGGGGTAGAAAGTTCAGCCAGCGATGCATCCATAATGTCATCGGCAATAATGGCGCAGGTATTTGCAATAATTACCTTTTTGAATAAGCCGATAATAAACCGTTGAATACCAGAATGAAACAGACTTACAGATTGAACCCGATTTTTAATCTGTTCGATTATATCGTGATAACGTACAATTGGCCCTGCAATGAGCTGTGGGAAGAAACTAACGTATAGTGTCGTTTCAGACAGTTTTAGCTTGCGTTTTTCCTCTGTTCTGTAAATATCCCACAGCATAGACATTTGCTGAAACGTAAAGAATGAAATACCAAGGGGCAGCCGTAATTTAATCTCGTCAAGTGTAATTGGTGCATTGATAGCCTCAAACAAAACATTCAGGTTTTCTGAGATAAAACCCAAGTACTTGAAAGAAAGAATGATGAGGGTGTTGAGTATAATTCCTACTTGCAGCCAACGTTTTTTG
>JBMYXX010000139.1:0-7654 GCA_049608805.1 Flavobacteriales bacterium
AGAATTCCGAATGGAAAAAACGCGTTAGATAATTCAGCGGTTCACCCAGAAAGTTATCCGTTGGTAAAGAAAATGGCGAAAGACTTGAAGGTTTCGGTAGATGATTTATTGGGGAACGAAGAGCTTGTCAACGCCATAAACTTGTCGAACTATTTATCCGAAACGGTTGGTTTGCCCACTCTTCAAGACATAAAAGAAGAGCTTCTAAAACCGGGAAGAGACCCACGGAGAATTATCAAGTTGTTTGAGTTTGCTCCCGGGATTCACAAAGTCACAGACTTGCAGGTTGGAATGGAATTGCCTGGGATTGTGACCAACATCACCGCTTTTGGGGCATTCGTAGATGTTGGCGTAAAGCAAGATGGGTTAGTTCACATTTCGCAATTGGCCGACCGATTTATTAAAGAACCAACAGATGTGGTTTCTGTAAATCAGCACGTAAAAGTGAAAGTGATGGAGGTTGATGTGGCCAGAAAACGCATTGCGTTAAGCATGAAAGGACTCAACGATTAATATGAAACATTGATGGTGGATAACATTCGCTAAACCCGAATTAAACGGGTAATTGGCTGGCTAATTTTGAACGAAATCAAACAACTCAAATGAAGCTTTCAGTCCTTTATAAAACATTCGCAATTGCTGTATTAGCGGCAATGGTTTCTTCTTGCGCATCGGTAAAACCTTGCGGAGAAGCATACAACGAAACACAGGAGTTTTTCCAGTCAAAGAAGTTCAAGGAGGCTTTTCATGAGCGCGATTCCCTTTGTGTTAAAACATCTGAATTAGAAGGCATACTTGAGGAAACGGAAAAGGACTTAGCCAGGACTAAAGACGAGTTAGAAAAGGCAAAAAACCAGGTTACAAACCTTACGTCTGATTTGGAAGAATCGCAAAAAGCGTATGACCAATTAAAGCTTGCTTCTGGTGCTAAAGTTGCGGGGTTGAGCACAGATTTGGCGGCAAAGCAAGCAGAGCTGGATGCAAAAGAGGAGCTACTCAAAAACCGTGAAGAGCGACTAAAAATGCTTGAGGAAATCATCAAGAAACAAGACGATTTAATGAATGCCCTTTCTGACAGAGTTAAGAAAGCTTTGATGGGATTTGATGCAGATGAGTTGAGTGTTGAAATGCGTGATGGAAAGGTTTACGTTTCCATGAGCGATAAGCTGTTGTTTAAATCTGCAAGCGCAACGGTTGAGCCAAAAGGAGTAGAAGCACTGGAGAAAATTGCGGAGGTGATGATTAAAAACACCGACATCAACATGGCTATTGAAGGTCACACAGATAGCCTTGCAATTAGCACTAACCGTTTTAAAGACAACTGGGATTTAAGTGTTGCTCGTTCTGTTTCTGTTGTTCGTTTGCTAACCCAAAATGGCCTTGATCCACAACGGGTAACGGCTGCTGGTAAAGGAGAGTTTACGCCAATTGGCGATAACAAAACCAAAGAAGGAAGAGCCAAAAACAGAAGAACGGAGCTTGTTCTTACTCCAAAGCTGAACGAAATAATGCAGTTGTTGGGTCAGTACGACAGATAAAGTTTATTGGAGCTGAGTAGAGAGGTTCTGTTCTAGGAACGGAACTAACTTTTCTGCCCCAAATTTATTGAGGTGTCCGTGGTCGAAATAGTTTTCTGCGTTCTGGTAAATAGCGTCTGGCGGATACCAGATTTCGCCATATTGACTCCAGGAGGTTTCAAACCGAGGAACTTTAATAGGTCTGCCAAATTGATTTATATATAGAAAAGACAACCCGACATTGTTCCTCGCGCATAGCTGTTGGATGTGCTCGATATTCTTCCAGTTGAGGTGGAAAATTGCCCTTTCTTGAAGAGAAATCTCTGGCAATTCTGTTTGACGACTTCTGCGCTTTTTAATGGATTCCATTTGACTTAAACCAGCAATATTCGGGTCTCTGGTAAAACCATGTTCCCGTAAATCTGCTTGATATTCTGTGGTTGGATAAAGGAAGCTCCGAATTTGTTCCCATCGTACAACGGTAGATTTCCAAACGTCATCAAAAAAACCTCCATAAAGGATTGTTGGGGGAGCTGCAACTTGTTTGCTGGAGGCCAGATAACCAAACATGGGATGACTTCTCATTCCTGGTCTATCTAAAACTTCAACTACTATGTGCTTGGGTTTTTTCTGAGCAATAAGTTCTTCGGTAAGCATTGTGTAAAATGTAGCGCCTAAACGGCAATACCCTAAGTTAGCTACATGCACATTACGCCCTTTTAAAGCCGTAAGTCGGGCGGTTAATGCGCTGTCGTCAATGGCATTCCAAGTTGCCGAAGACCCTAGAAAAGCGATGTCAATAGGAGTATTATTGAGATATAACCTGTCATGCAACCATTTACCGTGGCCACTACAATCTCCCTTAACGAATTCTGAATAAGCAAACGACTTGTTTAGCGGTGTTTGCTGAATGATTCCACCCACAATAATTATTGGCAAAACGAACAAACAACAATATGTTAGAAAGCGCTTCATCTAGAATTGAAAATAGATGAATTTTGGTGCATTGTCCATTACTCCAAATAGAAGTATTATGGTGGATATAGCGTAATAGACAGTCCAGCGAGCAGGGCCATTTAGGCGACTTAGATAGACATCAAAATCAACCTTCTTCAAAACAAATTCGGCCACCGAAAAGACTCCAAGTAATCCCAAAGTATAGTGGAGGTCAATGGCCTGAGGAAGGTTAGAAGATAGTAGGCTTAGCCCTCCAAACCCGAATTCAAAAAAGGTTTGGTACATAGAAAAGGCAGTTGGAATGCTATCAGACCTAAACATGATCATAAGGAAGGAGAACAAAACGAAGGTGTATAAGAAACCAGCTTTTTTGAGCTTAATCAGGCGCTCCATCACTAAAGTAGCGCCACAAAGAAGCCCCCAGAAAACATAGTGAAAATCGGCTCCATGCCACATTCCGCTTATTGTAAACGTAATGAGAATATTGATTGCCCACCGGAGCCGCGTGGTTCTGCTACCGCCAAGTGGTATGTACAAATAATCTCGAAACCAAGTGCTGAGAGAAATATGCCAGCGCTGCCATAATTCTGTTAATGAGCTAGCTAGAAATGGAGTTGCGAAATTTCGGCTTAACCTAAAGCCAAAAAGTCGCGCAGTACCAATGGCAATGTCTGAGTAACCCGAAAAGTCGCAGTACAATTGGTAAGCAAACAGCGTAGCGCCCAAAAACACGGTGGTGGCGTTGGCTTGCTCGGGACTTTCATAAATTATATCAACCAATACGGCTAATCGGTCTGCGATTACCATCTTCTTAAACAATCCCCAGAGGATTAACCTTAACCCAGTTATTGCAAAATGAGAGTTGAAAATTCGTTTAGTAGAAAACTGTGGCAAAAGGTTTGAAGCCCTCTCTATTGGTCCGGCTACTAGCTGAGGGAAAAAGCTTACAAATGCAAAAAACTGTATGGCGTTAGTGGCGGGTTCAATCTGCCTTCTGTAAATATCTATGGTATAGCTGAGTGTCTGAAATGTGTAGAAGCTTATGCCTACAGGTAATATGATGTTTAACGAGGAAAACGATGTGTTGAGCCCAACCGAATCGAGTAGAAGCGATGCCGATTCGATGAAAAAGTTGCAATACTTAAAGAATGCAAGAGCCCCAAGATTAACAAAGAGACTTAAACCCAGCCAAGACCTGCGTGTACTTTTCTTAGTCGCTTTGTGCAGTTGCTTTCCGACCAAAAAATCGGTCAACGAGCTAATGAAGATTAGCGTTAGAAACCGCCAGTCCCAACAGGCATAGAAGTAGTAACTCGCGGCAAGTATCAGTAAATTCTGGAGACGTAATTTGTTCTTTAGACCCCAGTATATTGAGAATACCAGAATAAGAAACCCGAAAAAGCCTAAGCTGTTAAACAACATTTTCTATGGTGTTTAATGAGGGCATAAATCACAGTTTGTAGCTGACAAAAACTCCAGCGCCTCCCTTTAATCCAACGGGAGAAATTGTAAGCCCCTCGGTTATTGGTTTTCTTTTGTGAAGCCATGGAACTAAGTAGCCAATTGCGCCACCAACCAGATATCCGGCAATTACATCCGTAGGAAAGTGCTTGCCGGCTTCTACCCTAAGAACACCTGTAATAAGCGGCAACACGGCTGCGCTTGTCCAGACTAAAGCTTTGTGGGTTGAGTTATCCGAGTAATCGGAGAAAACCTTAGCTGTGGTAAAACACAAGGCTGCGGTAATAGATGTGTGCCCAGAGAGAAATGAAAATCGAGCATCTCGTTCAGTTTTAACATGCATAGCCACATCTGGGTTGTATGTAAACGGACGAGGCCTTCTCACTCCGGCTTTGAAAAACTCCGTTACACCAAGCGTTAATAGGGCGGTTTCGGCATAAATAAAACCAACTACCAAAAAGTCTTTTCTGGCGCGCTTGTCAATCATCATTAAGGCCGGTAGCGTTAGGGAGCTGTACAGGAAAACATCGCTGGCTAAATCGGCTTTTGAGTTCCAGCGCCCAATGGCAATGCGGTCAAATTTTGGTTGGTCAAACCGGTTTAGTCCAAGCACCTGAGCCTCGGTAAGCGGCTGCACATGATAATCCGCAACTATGCCGCCAGCAGCTACCAAACCAGTTGCAGAAGCGGCAATCAAATCAATTTTCCAATTGAAATTATAAGGGCTTTCTGTTTGCGCAAGCGCGAACGAGTTCAGCAATATTAATGGGCACAAGAGGTAAACTATCAGCCTCATTTTGCAATAATCAAATGTTGATGACTAAGCTTTTTGTTCGCCAAAAGTGTGGCAATATATAGTCCGCTTGGGAGGCCGCTAACATCAAGAGCATTAAGCTTTTTTATGTCACTAGAAAGAACGAGTTTCCCTTGGGCATCATAAATTTCTAGCCAACCATCTTTATTGGAACGTAAGAATTTGCTTGCTGGGTTTGGCGACAGAAAAACGGCTGCTTCTGCGCTTTCATTTTCGACAGAAAGTGTTCCTTCATAATCAAGTTTGATTACGCGTTTAAGCACATTTCCGCTTGGACCAATTCCGCCAATCAAATACTTTCTTGTTGCAGATATGTTGCCAACTCCGCGCAAATCCATCGGCAAACTTATAGCATCTTCATTTCCCCATAAACCTGAATTTGGGTGATAAAAAACGGTTTGATTGGCAGGTTCAACTAACCCAGAACCGTTGTACGCAATAGCGTCAAAATTGTACGTAACGTTTGAGCCACCAAGCCAATGCAGCACCTCATTTGTTTTACAAGCCGCTGCTCTGTAGCCTGTAATTACAGGTTCTAGTTCTGATTCTGACCAAGTAATAGTTGTTGGGTCAGTTGGGTTGATGTATCCTTTTCTGAGTTCGGTTTGGGCCGCAAACGCTCCGCCCGCAGCCCCACCGAAATAGTAAAGTGTGTCGCCAAGAATTTCGCCAGAGGCGCCAAAACACTTGTATTTAGCCGTGTTGGGAGTTGATGTTCCCGCTTGCCAGCTGTTGGTGTATGTGTTGTAAATCTGAACATCGGCCACGTTTCCCGTATTGCTCCAGCCAGTTACCACAAAAATTAAGCTATCGCGATAAACCGCTTGAACGTGGTCATCGATAGGAACTGGAATTGGAGCGCCATCAGCAATAAATTGATTTTGGGAAACATCAAACCGATGAACCTTGTTTGACGAAACCTCATTGCCGTTGGCGAAAACATGATAACCGCCAATGATGTAAATGATGTTTCCAACTCTACTCGCGCCAGCAGCAACCTTGCCCAGCGTGTCTGGTAAATCGGGCAAAACATCTACCTGAAGGGTTTGTGTGTTTACCCGCCAAGACTTGAGGTGAATACCAGAATACGCTAGCGTGGTGTCTATTCCGGCAAAAGAATAAACGTAACCTCCCGCAGGCGAAAACCCTTCGCACACGGCATTGTTGGCAACAGGCTCGGGTAAATTAGCGACTTCAGAGATGTTCCAGTTTTGCGCGTTAGCGGCAAAACAAGACAAAAGGCAAAGAGCCGAGAGGGCAAGCTTCATTTTTCATAGATACAAAAAAAGCGGCCTAAGCCGCTTCCTTTGAGTTCAAATATGGATTACTTGATGTTTTTGAGCATTACTTCAAGATCCGCCACAGCAGCTTTCATACCTTCAATTTCAGTTTTCTTGTTAGCCTGATTTGCTTCATTTTTTTCAATTGCAGCTTTAGCTTCTTCAATTTTCTTTTCAGCGTCTTTAATATCAGATTCGTGTCCTGCTTTTTCTTTTTCAAGACCAGCCATTTCCTTTTCAAATCCTTTCAAGATTTTTTGGCTCACTTCAATTTCTTCCATAACAACTGCTTTGGCCTGATCAACAGCAAAGCCATAAACCAACTTTTCTGCAACAGGGTATTTATCAGGATGAGCGGCAGTGCTCAAATATGCTCCTCCAAGGTCGAAAGCAACAACCAGTCTAACGCCTTCATCTGTAGCGTCTTCTACAAGAGAATAAACATCAAAAGAATTGTCGCCCATTTCTTTCGATTTGCAGTCATCGCCAAAAATTATGGTCTTATCAGACACTTTTCCTTTGAGCTCTTTAAGCTTCTTTTTCCACGCCTTTTTTACAGCGTCTGTTTTGGCATCCTTAAGCATTACCGTGAGGCTGTTTCTGCTTGTGCCATCAATGGCAACCATTTGCTCGGTAATGGTAATTTTTTCTTGTGCAAAGGCAGTTGAGGCAACAACCAGCAAGGCAAGCGTAAATAAGTTTTTCATTGTTTTAGGTTTTGATTAACGATTCAAAGGAAACAATAATCTTACCAACCAGTGAAATGAAAAATGCCCCTGCATTGCAGAGGCATTTTAGTGGGCCCACCTGGGCTCGAACCAGGGACCAACGGATTATGAGTCCGGTACTCTAACCAACTGAGCTATAGGCCCGTGTCTTTCGACATTCCCGCTCAATTTGAGCGGACGCCAAAAGTATATATTTGGCCGCTCTCAAACAATAAGCTTACAATGCTTCTAAAAGACTACAAAAACATCATTTTCGACTTTGGTGGAGTTATTCTTAATCTAGATTATCAGCGTACAATCAACGAGTTTAAAAAATTAGGCCTCAACGATTTTGAGGAGCGGTACACCCAGCTGGCGCAAACCGACCTTTTTGATATGCTAGAACGCGGTGAGGCTTCGCCTGATGAGTTTCGTGCTGGGCTTCGCGAAGCATTTACAAACCCAGTAACCGACCAAGAGCTTGATATGGCTTGGAACGCCATGTTGCTTGACCTTCCGTCTGAACGGTTAGATTGGTTACAGAGCATTAGAGTTGGCAGGAATATTTCATTGCTCAGCAATACCAACGAAATTCATATTGCTTGTTTCGAGAATGAAATGAAGCAACAACATGGTTTTGAAGATCTATCTGGTTTTTTCGACACGGTATATTACTCTAGTAGGGTAGGCATGAGAAAGCCAGATGTTGAGATTTTTGAAATGGTTATTGAAAAAGAAGGCTACAACCCTTCTGAAACGCTGTTTATTGACGACTCGCCACAACATATTGCAGGAGCAAAAAAGGCTGGACTAAATGCTTATCACCTTCGTGCAAACGAAGGAGAAACAATACTTGATTTACGCTGAAATTTCTTGACAGAGTTCTGTTAGAACGCCAGAAGCATCTTTTGGGTGAAC
>JBMYXX010000140.1:0-7648 GCA_049608805.1 Flavobacteriales bacterium
GTTGCATTGGTGGCCAATTCTGATTTGATTGGGCTGCACGAAAAACTTAATCACGAATTCCCTTCTCGCGATAGAATAAAGGAAGTTTACTACGCCTTGGGTAGCTCCTTGCAACTGGCAGAAGGCTCAGGAGCAGATGAATGGTTCGATTTTAATCTTGCTTCGCTTTCTGACCGTTACAAATGGAAACCTAAAGAGATTTTGGAGTCGGTTTCGTTCTTAGAAAAAGCCGATCACCTGATTATTTCTGCCAACTCAGACCCAAGATCTGTGCTTAAGGTATTGGTCAATAATGATGTATTGTACGATTTGGAAATGCGTAACCCGAAAGTTGGTCGCGTAACCAAACTTCTGCTTCGTTCTTACGGTAGATTGTTTGAAGAATTTGTAGCGATTAACGAGCAAATTATAGCTAAACGTTCTGGTTTCTCAACCGAACAAACCGTTGCAATTCTTAATAAACTTCATAAGCTAGAAGTTATTGATTACCGTCCTTCAACAGGCTTGCCAAAGCTCACTTTTGTGGGTGGAAGAATGCGAAAGCAAGACATTCACATTTCTAAGGATATCTACGAAAAACGGATTGAGTTAATAAGAGAAAGAATCCAAGCCGCATTGCATTTTGTATCGGCAGATAAGGTTTGTAGGAGCCAAATGTTGCTCAAATATTTTGGCGAAACCGAAAGCAAACATTGCGGCAAATGCGATGTATGTCGAAGGCTGGCAAATCTAGACGATAGTACAATTGATTTCGATGCAATCCGTGCCGAACTAGAAAGCGAAACCACCATTGATGAGCTAATTCAACAGCTGAACGAATATTCAGAAAAAGCGGTGCTCAAAGGCGTTCAAACTCTATTAGACAATAATGAGTTGGTGTACAATATGAATGGAAAAATAAGCCTACTCTAGCCCGCCTTTCTCTCAAAATTAGAGATAACCGCAGCAGTACATTTCGTGCTCCCAATTAAAATACCTTTGCCGCCCATGAAAACAATCGGCTTAAAAAAGGGTAAAGAGAGTTCGTTAAAGCGCAAACACCGTTGGGTGTTTTCTGGTGCAATTGGTAAAACCACGGCACAACCAGAAAATGGCGAATTGGTAAGTGTAGAAGATTTCCAAGGGAACTACATTGGTGCTGGGCATTACCACAATGGTTCTATTGCGGTAAGAATGCTCACTTTCAGTAAAGAGCGCATTGACCAAACATTTTGGAATCAACGTTTTCAGGAAGCGTTTGCCGTTCGCAAAGGGCTTGGCCTCTTGACTAAAGAAACCAACTGCTTCCGCCTTATACATGCCGAGGGCGATGGCTTACCTGGCTGCGTTGTTGACATTTATAATGATTGTGCTGTGGTACAAAGCCATACCGATGGAATGGCTAACTGCGCCAAGGAAATCAAGAAGGCGCTAGAGAATATCAACGGATTAAAACTGAACTCAATTTATCATAGAAACCTAGCTTCTAAACAGCATGAGTTTCTGAAAGGATTGAAGGAAGAAACGGAAGTGTTGGAGAACGGAGTTAAGTTCAAAGTAAACTGGGTAAACGGACAAAAAACAGGCTTTTTCATCGACCAAAGAGATAACCGAGCCTTAGTTGGCGAGTTCTCTAAAGGCCGTAAAGTGCTAAATACATTCAGCTACACTGGCGGTTTCTCCGTTTACGCTTTAGCAAAAGGTGCCAAGAAAGTTACTTCGGTTGATATCTCTCAACCTGCGGTTGATTTAGCTGCCGAAAACGCCACTATCAACGGATTAGATAAAAACCATGAAGCCATCTGTGAAGACGCTTTCAAGTTTGTGGAAAAGGCAGAAGGTTACGACATGATTATTCTTGACCCGCCTGCATTTGCCAAATCAATTAAAGCGCGTCATCGTGCGGTACAAGGCTACAAACGATTGAATGAAACAGCCTTAAAGAAGATTGCTCCAAACAGTCTTTTATTTACGTTTTCGTGCTCACAAGTAGTGAACCCTCAAATGTTTGAAAGCGCGGTTTTGGCCGCAGCAATTAATGCTGGCCGACAAGTACGCGTGTTGAAACGCCTTGGCCACGCGGTTGATCATCCCGTAAATATTTATCACCCAGAAGGCGAATACCTTAAAGGGTTGATGCTGCATGTTTCTTGATGCATGAAACGATTTCGTACAAGAATATCTGGCGCATATCCTATCCCCTAATTCTAAGCTTTCTTGCCACCTCGGTTATTAATGTAACCGACACTGCTTTTATGGGGCGAATTAGCGATGTAGCGCTAGGCGCAACCGGTCTTGGCGGAATTTACTACCTCATTTTCCTAATGACGGCTGTTGGCCTTGGGATTGGCGCGCAGATAATCATGGCGAGGTATCATGGCGAAGGCAATCTGCCACGAATTGGCCGTGTATTCGACAACCTCATCTATTTCATGGTTTTCCTCGGAATAGTGCTCATTGGGGTTCATTTCCTTATCGGGCCAACCATTCTTGATCTTGTAATTGATTCGGACAACATTTTGGCGGCAGCGGTCGATTATACCAGTATTCGGAGTTTCAGCTTCGCACCGAGTTTTCTGGCTGTTGCATACCGCTCATTTCTCACTGGCGTAAGTACCACACGAGCTATTTCCTATTCATCCGGAATTATGGCGTTGGTCAATTTTGTGCTCAACTACCTCTTAGTATTCGGAAATTTTGGATTCCCACGAATGGAAATCGAAGGTGCAGCTTGGGCATCTGTGCTTTCTGAAACCTGCGGATTGATTTACCTCATGATTTGGGTTCGATACAACCGATTGGGTTCAGATTATCACGCTTTTGAGTTCGATGCTCCAAATTTTGGAGTCATTAGAAATATGCTCAAAGTCGGTTTTCCTGTAATGATTCAGCATGTCGTGGCGCTCATGTCTTGGCTCACATTCTTTCTAATGATTGAAGGAATGGGCGAAAGAGCATTGGCTATTTCAAACGTAGTTCGTGGTGCTTATTCCATTCTGATGATTCCGTTGATTGGCATTGCGCAAGCAACCCAAACGCTGGTGAGTAACCTCATTGGACAAGGCGGAACAGAACTTGTTCCGAAGCTGATTAAACGCTTGGTGTTTGTAAGTGTTGGAGCCTCGTTTGGGCTAATGATTCTCAATTTGATTAATCCGAGCCTTTCTCTTTCCATCTTCACCAACGACCTGCTGCTTATCCAAGATTCGCTACCCGTTGTTCCAATTATCAGTATTTCTATTCTGATTTTTGCTCTTGGCGTGGTTCTGTTGTCCGTTATTTCTGGAACTGGAAATACAAAGGCCACTCTTTACATTGAGCTTACTACGCTGGCGCTTTATCTCGCTTTTCTTTACTACGTGGTTCATGTAAAAAACGAATCGCTGGTTGTAGTCTGGACGTCTGAGTTCGTTTATTTCACAGTTATTTCTCTCATTTCGGCCATTTACCTTTGGAAGGGAAAATGGAAAAACACTAAAGTGCATGATTAAAGAGCGCATCATTTTTATGGGCACGCCAGATTTTGCCGTAGCTACGCTAAAAGCGTTGCTAGATGCAAACGCAAACGTAATTGGGGTAATTACCGCTCCAGACCGTAAATCAGGAAGAGGTATGAAGTTGCAACCTTCTTCCGTGAAGAAATTCGCAGTCGAAAATGGTTTGAACGTTCTACAACCAACTAACCTTAAATCGGAAGAGTTTCTGAAAGAACTAAGGGAACTTAAAGCCACGCTACAAATAGTTGTTGCTTTTAGAATGTTGCCCGAAGTTGTTTGGAATATGCCCGAAAAAGGGACGTTCAATTTGCATGCCTCGCTCCTACCTCAATATCGTGGTGCGGCTCCAATCAATTGGGCTGTTATAAATGGAGAAAAAGAGTCTGGCGTTACTACATTTTTCCTGCAACATAAGATTGACACGGGTGATGTTATACTACAAGAGAAAGTTGCCATTGCTGATGATGAAACAGCTGGAGAATTGCACGATAAGCTGATGAAGGTTGGTGCTGATTTAGTAGTAAAAACACTCGATGCAATTGAAAATGGAAACGCCCCTTCAACTCCTCAAATTGCCTCAGAAAATCTAAGAGAAGCTCCCAAAATTTTCAAGGAAACGTGTAAGGTTGATTGGAATAATTCGGTTGATGAAGTTTACAATCACGTACGTGGATTATCTCCTTATCCAGCTGCATTTACAACCCTTGTTTCTGGCAATGAAGAAACTGGTTTGAAGATTTTTCAAGCACGAATAACAGAGAAAACAGAAAAAGGAGAAAACGGAACTATTGCAGTAGAAAACAAACAGTTTTTTGTAAAATGCTCTGATGGTTGGTTGGAGATTCTCGAACTACAAATGGCTGGTAAAAAGAGAATGGATGCAAAATCTTTCCTTCTTGGTTTTAGCTTAGAAAGCTACAAATGCATCTAAGCATTAAGCTCTTAGACTTCGCTTCGGCTTAGCGTTAAGGATGGAAGCGATATCCTCCCGCCTTTCGCGGGAGATTTAGCGGACAGCCTGACCTGAAAGGGAACGCCCAAATATTTGAACTTGTTCTGTAACGCTTTATTGACGCGGGTTTCCGCGCTTCATTTATTAACAATCAATTGGTTTTATCAACAAAAAGGAAGGAATTGATCTTTGCCTCTTGTAGCATTTAACTTGCCCTATATATTTGGAGCTCTAACAAAACGAAACACAAAATCTTTTAAGATGAATAAGGCAGAATTAATTGAAAAAATGGCAGTTGGCGCAGGACTTTCTAAGGTTGATGCAAAGCGTGCTCTTGATGCATTTATTGGCGCAGCTACAGAAGAATTATCTAAGAAAGATGGGCGTGTTGCTTTGGTAGGATTCGGTTCGTTTTCTGTTTCTGGTAGAGCTGCTAGAAAAGGTAGAAACCCAAGAACTGGCGAAGAAATTAAGATTGATGCTAAAAATGTTGTTCGGTTTAAGCCGGGTAATGAACTTGCAGACGCGGTAAATTAATTAGCGGAACGCACCATATTTTACTCTGAAGGGCTCCGAAATCGGGGCCTTTCTTATTTTGTAGCCAGATGACTAAGGAAGAAAAAATTGAAAGCTTTGACCCCAACGGTGTGGGATTAAAACATGCTGGGTTGTTTGGTTTGCCGTTTTCTACTGTAGATGCAGAGGTTGTTTTGCTTCCTGTTCCTTGGGACGTAACTGCTTCATTTACAGACGGAACGAGCAAGGCACCTGAAGCCATATTATGGGCTTCTAAACAGGTTGACCTTTACTATCCGGGAATTAAGGATGCTTGGAAAATGGGTGTTGCCATGGACGAAATTCCTTTGGAGTGGGTTGATTTAAACAAGCACTATCGTAAAAAAGCTCAGGAAGTAATTTCTGAGCTAGAGGAAGGAAAATCTGCAGAGGATTCTGACTTAGTGAAGCTTCAATCTGAGATTAATGACCAGTGCAATGAGTTGGTTGATTTCGTTTACAACAAGTCTAAACCTATTCTAACCGAGAACAAATTGGTTGGTGTTGTTGGTGGAGACCACAGCACACCTTTAGGTTTAATTAAAGCCTTAAGTGAAATCCATTCTGAATTTGGAATACTACAATTTGATGCCCACGCAGATTTAAGAATGGCGTATGAAGGCTTTGAGCATTCTCACGCTTCTATTATGCACAATGCGCTTAAAATTGAGGCGGTTTCTAAACTGGTTCAGGTTGGTTTGCGTGACGTTTGCGAACAGGAAATGGATGCCATTTACAACTCAAATGAAAGGGTTGTGGCCTTTTTTGATGAGCATTTGAAAACCAAACAATTTGAAGGAGTTTCCTGGAAATCGATATGCGATGACGTTGTAAAGGAGCTTCCGCAGAAAGTTTATATCAGTTTTGATATTGATGGCCTCTCCCCTGACTTATGCCCAAATACGGGAACTCCTGTTCCGGGTGGATTATCGTTTGAGCAAGCGATGTATCTTATTAAACAAGTTGTGAGTTCTGGAAGAACAATTATTGGCTTTGATTTATGCGAAGTTGGAATTTCGCCAACTGATTGGGACGCAAATGTTGCCGCAAGAATGCTTTACCATTTGTGCAATCAAACAGGATTAAGCAACGGAAAAATGCCGTCTAATTGAGCGATTTGCTTCAATATTTAAAGTCGTTTGTTACCGAAAACAAGCAAGGTCTTATTAGTTCGAGATTACAAGAACGGACCAGGCACATTACCGTTGTTCTAGAAGATATTTACGAACCACATAACGCCAATGCTGTGCTTCGTAGCGCAGATTGCTTCGGTATTCAAGACATCCATTTAATTCAGAACACCAACTACTTTGAACGAAGACAAAAAGTGGACTTGGGTTCTTCTAAATGGCTGCATTTACATGAGTACCGAGAGGACCATGACAATACCACGTTTTGTATTCAGAAATTGAAAGAAAAGGGTTATTCAATTGTTGCAACCAGTCCGCATGCAAACAGTGTTTCGCTTCACGAACTCCCATTAGACAAACCTGTTGCGCTGATGTTTGGAACTGAAAAGCTTGGACTTTCTTCAAACGCGCTTGAGCACGCAGATGTGCATCTGAATATTCCGATGTACGGATTTACCGAAAGCCTCAACCTCTCTGTTTCTGCTGCAATCTGTTTACAGCACCTTGCGCATAAATTGCGCACCAGCGGTGTAAACTGGCAACTTTCTGAATCTGAAATTGAGAAACTAGAGAATGAATGGATTCGTCTTTGCTTGAAGGATCCTGAAGGTTTAGAAAAGCGATTTTGGAAAGAGAATTCCTAGTTCACTATAAACTTCTTGGTAGTTTGTCCTCTTTCAGTCTCGACATTTACTAAGTAGAATCCCGGATTTAGCGCTTCTTCGAACAAGTATTTGTTTCCGTAGAAAGTTTGAGAATAAAGCAAACGGCCAAGATTAGAATATACCTCAATATTATAAGCGTTGCTATTTCCAAAATCAAGTTCTAATGTGAATTTGCCCGATGCGCTGGGGTTAGGATAGAGATTCACTCCTATTTCATTTTTAAATTCAGTGTTCTCAACATTGGTAAATGTGTCATCTCCATATAATCCGAGATAGTATTTATGACATGGATAAATACTGTCTTCAGATATTACGTGAGAGTTAAACATCGAAAAATCCCATTGCCAATCCCAGTAAAACCAGGAAATGTCATTCTGCACAACACGAGTCATGTGATAATCCAACCAATTACAAGAACTAAGAGAGTCGCAATAGGTATCCAAACCAAACTCTCCTATGAATATGGGTTTATTATGCGTCTGCCTCCATTCAAGTATGTTTTGCCAGCCATCATAAACCCAATGTTCGAAAAGACTTGTGTCAGCATTGGGAAAAGGATTACCTGCCGGGAAAAATGGGTTATGCCAAGTAAGTCCTTGGTGCGTAAAATCCAAAGGATCATATGTATGCCAAGTATAGATAAGGTTGGTGTCTGCTAAGGGCTCAAATTGGGGAATAACCATTGCCGTACTTCCATAGTGGGAACCAACGATAATGGAATGATCCACGGTGTGTTGTCGAATTGAATCAATCGCATCATTGTACATGATTAATAGCGAATCTTTACTAAACAAAAGCGTAGGTTCATTAAGCAGTTCAAACATTACGCGGTCTGGATCTAAGTGTTGATATCGATTGGCAACAACGCCC
>JBMYXX010000141.1:0-7591 GCA_049608805.1 Flavobacteriales bacterium
ATTATTATCACCCCAAAATTGAACGAGTTGTTTAAGATTTTAGGACAGAATTAATCAAGAATTATTTTTTTTCAATCTGGTCTAGCCAATCTTCAAGTGGCTTTTTCATTACGTATCCAATACTTGCATCAGACGGCAAAGAATCTAAACCCGTTGGTGGGTATTCTTCTTTTTTTGGGTGATAATATGTATTGAACAGGATGTCGAAAACAGGAAACATCTGGCATAAGTTCTTGCCTTTGTGTTTGGGCAGAATAGAGTGGTGAATTCTGTGCATTTGAGGGCTACAGAGAAAGCGAGTAAACCAGCCATAACCTAGTTTTAAGTTGGAATGGGTAAGCAATAACTGAGCAACAATAATCAACGTGCAGATTGCATAGCCTAGTACATCAACACCCAAAAGATAGTAGCAAGGCAAAACCACAAAAACCAGCTGAACAGGCGTTTCTAACCAGTGTGTTCTGAAGCTAGAAGTTACGTTTAGCTCTGCGTCTGAATGATGTAATTCGTGCAATGGCCATAGCCATTTTAGAGCATGTTCGGCTCTATGATAGAGGTAAAAAAGTAGGTCAAACAAGAATAGGAATGTCAGCACGTACAGAAAAGTGCCAAACTGAAAGTCGCTAAAAATGCTGTTTGGGTAGGAGGGAAGCCAAGGCATAATTACATACAAAGCCAAGGTTCCAAAAACAAACCTAATGCTTCCGATTTTGGCATTTCGCCATTTCCCGTTTATGCCGTGGTTTTTTTCTCCGGGAACAAAGTTTTCTACCCCTAAAAACGCGACATACAGTATTAACGTAAACAAATGTGTAACCGCCTGTGAGGCAATGGCAAACTCATATAATTGTTGCACGCTAGAAAGCATGTTGGCAAAAATAGGCTAGTTGGTTGGAGTTGCTAGTTGAGTTTACTCCACCAATCCTCACCGCCTTTTTCTGCTAGGGTCATTATCTGACCAATTCTCGGTGTTGCGAGTGTCAGGTCTTTCTTCTTCGCTTCAGCAGTAAACCGCTCAATTGGTTCCTTCCAAGGATGAAGCGCAAGCGCGAAACCAGCCCAATGTACGGATGTTGCAACGCTGGCGTTTACATCTAAAGCGGCTTGAACACTTTCTTCTGGATGAAGATGAATCTGATGCCACAATTCGTTGTATTGGCCGTTTTCCATGAATGCATGGTCAAATGGCCCGAGGCGTTTCCCGATTTCTTTGAAATGCTCTCCGTAACCGCCATCGCCACTCCAATAAACGTTGAGGTTTTCGGTTTTGAAATTCCAGCCGCCCCAAAGTGTTTTTTGTCTATCGAATGGTCCTCGACCGGTAAAGTGGCGAGATGGCGTGTACGTGATTTTCACTCCTTCGAATTCTAGTTCCTGCCACCAATCAAATTCTTTGATTTTGGTTGATGGAATTTTCCATCGTTCTAAGTGGCGCCCAATGCCCATTCCAACAAACCAATTATCGACTTTTGGCATGAGTTTTTTAACGCTTTTGAGGTCGATATGGTCGTAATGATCGTGCGTGTAGAGCACAGCGTCAATCTTTGGCAGTTGGTCAACAATAGCCAATGAATTTTCCGAAAAACGCTTGGTTTTCATTGGCGCAATGGGCGAAGTGTCATCTCCCAGCATGGGGTCAACCAACAAGTTTTTTCCACCGATTTTCAGTAATCCTACGGAATGTCCGTACCAAATGAATTTTGGTTTTTCAGGTTCAGCATTCCAAGCTTTTTCGTCAAAAGGAATAATCGGAATTGGCTTTTCTGGCTCTCGGACCTTTCTGTCTGTGAACTGTGCTTTTATGAAACCCGGAATTTCTTTCGGACCAAGCGCAATGCTTGTTTCTACCAAGTTTTCAAACTCCTTTCCGTTCCATTGTTTAGAGCGTGCGTAAGCCTCTTTGTGATGCTTTTTCAGCCTTCCGCCAAACTGTGGATGGAACAGCAACATCACCAGAATAATCGGAAGAAAAACGAAGAATAATATCTGTAATCCGAATATCATTTTGAGTTGGCTAATGCGTTAATGTCTGGGTTTTCCAAATGCACTTTTTCGGAGCCTTTCAAGCCCGCATTTATCATGGCTTTGCCAATAAGTGTTGTGTTGGTCAGATTGTCTCCCATCATGCGCTCAAACAATCCCCAAAACGGTTTGATTACCGTGTACATGTTCTGATAAAGCGGTGTGCGCGACTTAATTCCACGCATTGGCCGAATGGCACCGGGACGAAACATCAGCGCAGTTTTGAAACCCATTTTCAGAAGCTCGTTTTCCACTTTTCCTTTCACGTTTTTCCACATGGCACGACTGCTTTCCGAACTGTCGGTTCCGGTTCCAGAAACGTAGAAAAACGAACCTTCAGGATTAACTTCTTTATATGCTTTCGCGAAGTTTATAGTGTAATCGTACGTGATTTTGGTGTACGCCTCTTCGGTCATTCCTGCAACGGAAACACCCAGGCAGAAATACACAACATCGTAGCCCGCTATCTCATTTTTAATCGGATTTGGATCGATGAAATCCTTCAGCAGAACTTCCGTCAATTTGGGATGCTCCATTCCGAGTGAGCGCCTGTTTATCAGAAGCACTTCTTTAATTCTTGCATCATCAAGGCATTCTAATAAAACACCTTTCCCAATCATACCTGTTGAACCTGTAATTATGACTTTCATTGGTGTTTATTTGATCGTTTCTAGAAAGGCGATAAAAGCATCGGAACGAGACACAAACCCGCTGTCAATGACGTATGCCGATGCGGCCAATAGAATAAATCCGAGTGCCATTCCCTTGCAAAAAGGGCTTGAAACAAGAAGCAAAACCAAGGCGGAAATGAGAATAATTCCCGGATAAAAGAACCGAATAAGCGTCTTGCCCGCCTTGTTATCGTTAATGTGTTTGGCAGTTTCTTGCACCACGGCTTCTTCGGGAGATTTTTGATACAACGCGATGCTCTCTTTGGCGTGGGCTGGCCGACTGTAAAGTATGTAGCCCCCGTATCCGACCAGAACAACAAGTAGCAGTCCTAATGGAATTAGCGAGCCTCTTAAAAGCTCATTTTCGCTTTTTAAAATGCTGATAAAGGCGACCAGAACCAAGGCGCCAATGCCAATCATAATCTTTGCTTGAAGCACTTCGCTGTTTGCCCAAGCTGTGGTGTAATCCGTGAAATTCATTTTTTCTCGATTTTAAATTCTTGGCCAGTCAATTTTTCTGAAAGTTCCCAGAGTTTTTCGGCCACATCTCGCTTTTTAGAATAGCCTGTAGAGAATGCTTTTCCGGGCTTGCCTTTCATTTCATTAAAACCTGTTGGGCCGTAGTAATCTCCACCGACAACATTCTCATCTAAAGCCGCCATTAAGGTCGGTTTTGCCGCCTCTTTTGGCGAATGAGTAACCAGCGGAATAAGTGGTGTGAAAAGCGTATAAATCAACTTCGGAACGTATCTGCCCAATTCCGTATTTGAAACTCCAGGATGCGCGGCAACCGAAATAACAGAACTGTCTGCATCATTCAATCTTCGTTGTAATTCGTAGGCGAAAATCAAACATGCAACCTTACTTTGGTTGTACGCATCTCCTCTCGAATAAGAGTTCTCCCAATTCGGATCATCGAACTGAATTCTACCACTTTTATGCGCAATACTGCTTAACGAAACAATCCTTGCATTTTCCGTTTTGTTAACGATTGGAAAGAGCAAATTGGTAAGCAAAAAATGCCCCAAGTGGTTCACGCCAAACTGACTTTCAAACCCTTCCTCGGTTCGCATCAAAGGCGGTATCATCAGCCCTGCGTTGTTGATGAGCAGGTCAAGCTTGTCGTACTTTTCAGCATACGCTTTCGCGAATTCCCGAACCGACTTTAAACTGTTCAAATCCAGCCGAATGAAATCCAAATCGGCATCCGTAACACTCTTACGAATGTCGGCCATTGCCTGATTGGCTTTATCTTCATTTCGGCAAGCCATTATCACTTTGGCACCCTTAGATGCAAGGCCCAAAGCGGTTTCATAACCAAGGCCCGTGTTGGCACCCGTTACAACGGCAATTCTTCCCTTTTGAGAAGGGATTTTATCTAGCGAAAAACTCATGATTTCTAGTTTTTCGGGAACATGCTTTCAACTCTGGCTTTCAGTTCTTTACCAAATTTGGCGTAGTCTTTTTCCATCTGATTGGCTATGATGTGCCCCATAAATTTTGTTACCCCTTCTTTAACCTCATCCGTTTGGATAAAACGTGTATTTCCGTTTTCAAGGGTTTCCAGTTTATAAACGTGATGGTCTTTCATTCCCGCCAAAAAAGGGTCCGACCAGCCGAATGAAGTTCCTTCTTCAAAGTCGATTATAGTGTGTTCAAATTTTACGTTTCCACCAATTGGGCCTTTGAAGAGGGAAGTAGCCTTTCCGTCACTAACAAAATCTCCTTCCAATCCCTGAAAGGAACTGCTCCATTCAGGCATTTTTTCAAAGTCCGTTAATACTGACCAAACCTGTTCTTGGGTTGCATTTATTTCGATTTCGGTGGCTACGAATTGCTCCTTTTTGAAAGCACTATGTTTAGTTGTCATGATTTTTTGATTTAGATATTAACTCAATGTTCGTCTTGTTTCTTTTACATCAAAATTCCCTCTTTCGCTTCGATAGGAGCCGGGAGTTCTGTTTCTTCTAGCATCTGCCGAAGGTCAATTTCTATGGTTCTGCAAAGCGATAACATGGGTATGTCGTTGGCCATTCCTTGGAACGGATTTTCGGTGTAATCGCCCACAACTTCCATCATTACATAAACCCAACCCACAAGTGCGGTGATGGGCGCGGCAAGCCAAATTCCAATATCTCCGATGCCAATCAATTCTGGAATTAAACTGAAGGGTAGCAACGCGAGGAAAATTCCAACAAAATAGCGGCTCAAATTGGCGTACTGACGTGGTAACGGAAACTTCTTAATCCGTTCGTTTTTCCCCTGAAGCGCATAGAAAGTCCGTAGCACGTTGGTCATTTCCATGTGGCGGAAATCTTCAATAATTCCCTTGTCACGTAATGCTCTTAAATCACGAGATTGTTCGTTGATGATTTGTGTAGCGGTGTTCTTTGCGGCAACCAATTGGTCGTGTTCATCGGCAGGCAGAAAATGCTTCAATTCAATCTTGGTCACTTCATCATCAACCAATCCAACACCAAACTTCTTCTGGTACATTTCAGCAACTCTTCCCACATGTCCGCCTTGACTAGCGTGCTCCCAAGATGTGACCACCAATAATTGACTTCTGTGTGCGTAAAGCCAACCGATGTGGCGGTAAATAAGTCGCTGTTTTATCTTCTGGATTTCGTCTTCGCCCAACTTGTTTTCGGCAAAAAGATTTGTCACAAAACCGTCCACCATCATTCCCCAAGCGCGACTGTCATTCACAATTCCGCCCCAGATTTTTCGGGCTTCCCACATTCTATCGTACGCCTGATTATTCTTAAAACCAGCGTAGAAAGCCACCGCTGTTCCTATTACAGAAATAGCCACCCACGGAATTCTAAAATCGATGTGCTTGGCGTAATACAGGTATGTTATAAATGATGCTCCACCTAGAAGCCAAATGACATGGTGAAACGACCAACTGATAATCTTGCCAATGCTGACACTTTTGTTCACTAACATGTTGGATGGTTTATGATTTAAAAAAATCAAAGTGAGTGGTTAATCACTTATGGTTTAATGCAAATTTTTTTAGAGTTGATATTTCTGCTTGAGCGATTTTAGAATGTCAAGTTTGTTGCTTGGTTCGTGAAGAATGAAAGATGTGGCCGCGCCATCTACATACATCATTATCAGTTCCACTTCTGCATCTGGGTCTTCGAACCCAAGCTTTTCAAAGGCGTTTCTCAACACCAACTTAATCGGTTCAAAAGAAGTAGTATCGTAGTTGTCGGTCTGCCATTTGATTGCATAGACCAAACGCCACATTTCGTACTCGTTCTTGTTAATTCCGAAAGGCATTTCGAGGCATTTTGTAATGACTTTTTTAGGGTCAGGCTCTAAAACAATTGGTGCCCACTTCTGGCTCCCGGCCTCTTGAGCCATTTCCAAAATGGCGTTCAACAATCCTTCTTTATTTCCGAAGTGTCTGAAAATCAATCCTTCGCTTACACCAGCTTCTTTAGCCACTTTACTGGTGGATGTTGATGCGTAACCCTGAGTGGCAAAAAGCCTTAAGGCCGCTTTAAGGATACTTTCTTGTTTTTCGGTCATCAAAGTGAGTAATTACTTACAAAAGTAATCAGAGACTTCTAACCAACAAGTTTTACAGAAAATTTACTTGATAAAGCTGAAAGTCTTCCCTTGGTAACGCTCGAGTTTTACCAATTCATGAAAGTTGATTAGCATACGATAAGGGTTTTCCTCAACAACCGAATTGGCCAGCCATGCAGGAATGCTGCCACCTGGTTCTCCATGATAATAGTAATCAAGTGCTGTGTGGCTATCGTCAATTCGAGTGAATTTCCAAGTACCACCGCCTTCAGTCAATCTTACCAGCCCTTTTTGTTCAGGGTATTCTGCGGCTCCAGTCGTGGCTTTAACTAGAGCCATTTGCTTGGCTGCATCATAACTGTATTCTAACTTGAAAGTTGCGTCTCTGTCGGCCACGGGCCAAGGCGCATTCAAATGCAAATAATGAATCTGGTCGGTTTCGGTTTGAGATACCTTTTCGGCTTTCTCGCTGTCTGGAAATAGGTCGGTTAAATGTGGAATATCGCGCAATACCGCAATACAGGTTTCCAACGAGCAATTGAATTCCGTGGCGGCCTTAATGGCTTTCATGGTTGAGCCTTCTACGGGTTTGGTGTAGACCTTAATTCCGTCTTTGTCTTTTTTGAGTGTCCAATCTTCTTGCGCATAACCAAGCACAGCAGACAAACAAAAGAATAACGTTAGGGGTAGGGTTTTCATTAGCTAAGAATCAAGAGCCTTGAAGATAACGTTCAATTTGTAACGCATAGTGCTCATGCTCCAATAATTGAATTTTCTTGGCAATTGATTGCGGAGTGTCATCCTCGGTTATTCCGCAGCTAGCTTGATGCAGAATTTCGCCCTTATCGTATTCTTTGTTTACCAAATGAATGGTGATGCCACTTTCTTTTTCTCCTGCAGCTTTCACGGCTGTATGAACATGCATTCCGTACATGCCTTTCCCGCCAAACTTGGGCAACAATGCTGGGTGAATGTTGACTATTCTGTCTGAATATTCATTCACAATATTTTCCGGAACCAACCACATAAATCCAGCTAACACCACCAAGTCTATTTTGGCCGAAAGCAACCTGTTAAGCACCAGATTGGTGTTGTAAAGTGCTTCGCGATTGAATGTGAAAGTTTCAACATTGGCAGAATTTGCCTTTGAAACAACTTCGGCCTTTTCATTATTTGAAAGAACAAGGGACACCGAAATGCTTGGGTGTCCCTTGAAATGTTCTATGATTTTTACGGCATTTGAGCCCGTTCCAGAAGCGAAAATTGCGATGCGTTGCATGCTGCAAATGTAGCGAAAGGTCATTCTGAGTAGCTCGATGTAATCGAGATGTATCGAAGAATGTGCGGTGGCTTTCGTC
>JBMYXX010000142.1:0-7578 GCA_049608805.1 Flavobacteriales bacterium
ACTTCGTGAAACGCAAAAACGACCTTACAGCTAAAGAAATAGAAGAGTTTACACGCAGCAAACGAATGGCAGATGGGTATTTTGACGAAGGAAAAGCCATGCCGCGCCCTTTCAACGTTACCGAAAATGTTGGAAGCGCCACGCTTACCATCGATAATAAGCGCATGTTCCTCACCATTTGCAACCCTAATGCCGATGGCTACAAAAACTGCGATGTGTTCTATTCAGATTGGAGTTACCACGGATGGAGCGAACCGATTAACGTTGGGCCTGGAGTAAATGGAAAGAATTCTTTCGAAGGACAACCAACGGTTACCCCTGACGGGAAAACGCTGTATTTCGTTTCTATTAGAGAAGATGAAATTGGCGACATCGACAACATGGATTTATACGTTTCGCACTTGCAGGAGAATGGCGAATGGGGGCCAGCCAAGAACCTCGGAACCACAATCAACACAAAGGGAAACGAGAAGTCGCCTTTTATTCATGAAGATAGCCACACGCTGTATTTCAGTTCAGACGGACATCAAGGAATTGGAAACTTCGACATTTATCACACCAAACAAAATGATGCTGGCGAGTGGATTCAACCAAAGAACATTGGTTTTCCGATAAACACGGAAGGTGCCGATGTTGGCTTCTTTGTGGCGGTAGATGGAAAGACGGCTTACATCAGCAGCGAAGAGCGTGAAGATGGTGTTGGTGGTTGGGATTTGTTCAGCTTTCCTCTTTACAAGGAAGCACGACCTGAAAAAGTCCTTTTCCTAAAAGGAAAATTGAAAGACGAGAACAACAAACGAATTACGGATGCTACAATTGAGTTCAAAAACATGGATACCAAGGAGGTAACCGAGGTAGATGTGGATACACTTACGGGAGATTATGTGGCGGTGATGAACTTTACCAGCGATATGGTTATGACGGTGAAAAAGAAGGATGCCGCGTTTACATCGCGCTATTTATCTACCAAAGACAGCACGCTGAACGATGTGAAGAAGGTGGATGTACAAGTGAAGAAGGTTGCTGTGGGCGAAGCGTACAAATTGCACGATATACGCTATGGTTCGGACCGTTTTCATTTGGATAATGAATCCATTAACATGATGGGGGAGTTTGCCATTTACCTAAAGGCGAACCCGAGAATGAAAGTGGCAATACATGGACATACCGATAATGTAGGTTCTCCGTCAGATAACCTCAAACTTTCTGAGAATAGGGCCAAGGCTATTTATGATATTCTGGTTAAGGAAGGAATAAGTGCCAGCCGATTATCGCACAAGGGTTTTGGAGAAACCAAGCCTGCCAAGTCAAACTCATCAGCAGAAGGCCGTGCAGCTAACAGACGAACCGAGTTTGTGATTACGGCAAAATAGTGTCCTTTCTAAAAAACAGATAAACCTCAAACGGCTGGTTGCCTAGTGTGGTGAAAGGCTCTTCGGGTCTGAAAGTTTCTACAAGTTCAAAGTATGGGCTAGAGGTTAGGTTTTCTAGCGGCATTTGACCTTCATTTGGCGCAAAATGCGTGTCATAAATCACCAAACTATTAGCCTTAACATTTATGTGTGGCGTGCTTCGTTTGTGAATTACCTGCTGGCATTGTTCTTCGTGATGAGGGTCTAAACCAAGCGTAACCTCATTGAATAACGAGTAGTAGTGAATTTTGTATTTGTCGAGTTCATTAGCACGAATGTAGTCGGCTGCTTTTTGAAGGATTTTTTCTTCTTTTCCAAGCTCAACAGGTAGCGTTACAGAAGAAACGCCATTCCAAGTAATCAAAACGGCCAACATTAAAGCCAGACTTCTAGACACCAGTTTCATCTTCACATCATTGTCAATCTGCTGGATGGTGTAAACTGCACCAACAGCCATAAATGGCACTAAAACCGCTAACATTCGCGGCAAGCCAGCAGAAACTTTTCCCAGGTACCACATAATTGAATGAAAAACCAAATACAGCAAGGCTGGAATGATTATGTGCGTAATCAACCAAACAGAAGACTTTGATTGTTTGATGAGGCCCACAAGAGCTAGAATAATCCCAATCACCGATGTACCAATAAGAACCCACCCAATAGTCCAAGGCATTAGATGCAAATAGTGCAGCAAAGCGCCACTGCCGTAAATGTTGTCGCCACCGTAAGGAATCTCGTTGATAAGCCACAGAAAATCATCCTTAGCAACCCAGCCAATTACACTGTAAAGCAGCGTTCCTGTGAAGAGAAAAGGAAGACTTTTATACCGCTTTTGTACCAATTCAAGCAAACCAAACCAAGCAAGAAAAAGCACCGCCTCGGTTCTTATCATTGGTGAAAACGACAGCAAAATCATTGAAATGACGTATCTCTTTTTCAGTTTAAACCAAACGGATAGAAGAACCAGCATAGCGAATGCCGCTTCGGTTAAACCAGAGAAGAATTGTTGCATAAATACCGGAGTGAACATGATAACTGGAATAACTAGCCAACCGTTTTCCCATTTGTTTTTATTGCAGATTCCGATTGCAATTAGAGACGTTAGCACGCCCAGCAGCAAATTGAAGAATTGAATTCCCTTGAATCCGAGTTGAGCAAATGGAAATGCGAGCAATGTGAAGAATGGTTTTCCCCAATGATCTAACAGCCATTCCGGGTGTTCCAAAGAAAACTTGGCGATTCTAAAATGTCCTAAAGAGTCTCCTCCGCCATGATATCCTTCGGAGATTGAAATATAATATCCGAAAAACGCGGTGCATATTAAAAGTAGGAACGCAGAAAGTAAATGTGATAGTCTCATTCGCGATAGCGAAGCTACTTTATTCGTTCAATTGTTTCGAACAAACCAAAACCGGATGTGTTAATGAAACGTATAAAACATGCTGCGAAATCAGCACATATCCCAACAATTCTAAGTTAATTTGCATTCAATTACGTTACCAAAGAAAGACCGATGGAAGCAGCCGAGTTAAAAGCCAAATTGAAAACTCAAATCATTGAGTATTTGAACTTGTTGGATTTTACGCCAGAAGATATTGACGATGAAGATCAGCTGTTTGGGCCTAAGTTCGATTTGGATTCAATTGATGCTTTGGAGTTGAGCGTTTTGCTAGAAAGAGAATACGGGATTAAAATGACCGATCCTGCCGAAGGCAGAAAAGTGTTGGTTACCGTAAATACCATGGCAGATTACATTCTTGACAATAAGAAAGAAGCGTAGTTTGACACGAGTTGTTGTTACTGGAATAGGAGTAATCTCAGCTATCGGGAACAACGCTTCCGAAAATCATAAATCTTTACGAAACGGAATTACTGGAATTGGGAAGTCCCAATTTCTTGATTCTCGCTACGCAGAAAATCTACTTTTTGGCGAAGCGAAATTGAGCAATCAGCAGCTCAAAACTGGACTTTCGCTTAACGCGGATGTCGCTTACAATAGAACGGAGCTTTTAGCAATTCATGCTTTCTCGGAAGCCATTGAAAACGCTGGTCTTTCTCAGAAAGAGTTGCAAGATTTCGATACTGCTTTTCTTTCAGGAACCACGGTTGGCGGAATGTCCGAAATGGACGCCATTCATGCTGATGCGAACTCAAATACTGAGCCATCTCCATTTGTGAATTCGTACAGAAGCGGAGCGCACACCGAACGAATTGCTGAGATTTTCGGACTTCGAGGATATACCGATACCATGAACACGGCCTGTTCTTCCTCGGCCAATTCTATTATGCTTGGCGCGAGATTAATAAAGTCGGGGAAAGCCAAACGCGCCATTGTTGGTGGTGTTGATAGCTTGGCTAAATACACGGTAAACGGATTCAACTCATTGCAGATTTTCTCTGATGAGATTACGCGTCCTTTTGATGCCAATCGGAAAGGATTGAACCTTGGAGAAGGAGCGGCTTTCTTGGTTTTAGAAAGAGAAGAAGATGCCACCGAAAAGGAGATTTGGGGAGAGGTGAGTGGCTACGGAAACTCAAACGATGCATATCATCCAAGTTCCATGTCGCCAGAAGCGATTGGAGTTAGAGGCGCCATAAACGGTGCGCTGCAAACTGCTGGTTTGAATCCTTCAGAGATAAGCCATGTGAACGCGCATGGAACGGGAACTGAGAACAACGATTACACCGAAATACATGGCATGAATCAGATTTTTGAAACTGTTCCTCCGTATGTTTCAACCAAATCGTTTACTGGCCACACATTGGCTGCTGCTGGCGCAATTGAAGCGGTTTTTAGCTTGCTCAGCATCAATAATCAAGAGATTTATCCTACGCTTAATTGGCAAACGCAAATGCCAGAATTCGATTCTAAACCAGAGACAGAATTCGTTGCTAGCGTGAAGATTAATCACGTGCTTTCTAATTCGTTCGGGTTTGGGGGTAATTGTAGCTCGGTTATATATTCAAAAGTGGACTGATGTATATCAAGGATTTAACCTGCATATCGCCACAAAAAACCATCACCGAGGAGTTCTTCGGAAATGAGCCTTTGATACATGTTGGCCCCGCCATTAAAGCGGTAGAACCAGATTACGCGGATATTCCTAGAGGTCAACTTCGTAGAATGGGAAAGTCTAATCGTATGGCAACGGGTGCTGGAATGCCACTCTTACAAAAGCATCAAACAGGCGGCATTATCATTGGCACAACCGATGGCGGAATGGAGGATTGCCACCGCTTTTTGAATCAAATTATTCAATACGAAGAAGGCACGCTTACGCCAACAGGTTTTGTGCAAGGAAGTCCGAGTTCACCAGCTGGTGGATTGGCTTTGATGTCTAAGAATAGCGGTTACAACAACACGCATAGCAACAAAGGATTGTCTTTCGAAAACTGTGTTGTAGATGCAGACTTACTTTTCTCGGAAGGAAGAGCACATCAATTACTTATTGGTTGCGTTGAAGAAATTTCTCACGCCCCGCTAAAAATTGCGCAACTCGCTGGAAACATTAAAACCGAAGAAATAAGCACGGATAAGCTCTACGAATCTAAAACTGTTGGTGCAGTAAAAGGAGAGGGCGCGGTGATGTTTGTGGTTTCTGATTCCGCAGATAATGCCGTTGCTGAACTTGTAGATGTTGACATGATTACGTGTCTGACAAAAGATGATTTGCTGGCTAAAGCTGAATCGTTTTTAGCCAAAAATGAAACTGTAACAACCGAAATTGATGCTTTGATTTTAGGCTACAGTGGAGACTACGAATTAGACAAGTGGTACGACTATTTTGCAGAAACCATGTTCCCTGAGCATGGCGTCATCACATTCAAAAACCTATTTGGTGAAAATGCCGCTGCAAGTTCTTTCGCAACTTGGTTTGCAGCCAATCTTGTTAGTGGAAATGCTACTCCCGAAATGGCAATCAAAAAGCCGGTTTCTTCAGAATTGAAAACCGTTCTTATTTACAATCACTACCAAGGAACGCAGCACGGGTTTGTGTTGGTGAGGGGAGTTGGTAACAATTAAGTTAAAACATTTAGCTAAATAAGGCTATTGGGATTGTGAGTTCAACTAGGTACATTCGTCAATGTTTTACCAATTCTCAAATGCTATGACTAAGAAGATTTTCTTTACAACTGTTCTTGCAATATGCAGTAATTTGTTTGGCTATTCAAAGTCCACAGATGATAAATGCGATTGTTTAGATTTCATTGATGGTGTGGAGGCTACTTCTTCCTCTCCTAAATGGATATTGGTATATGATTTCAAAACGGGGGATTTTGTCTATGGTAAAAAGAAAGAATGCAACGAAGAGTGTGCTGAAGATGAAACGTGTTTTCAACAATATGTGTATGTCCCTAAAGACTATTTGAGACCACCAGTAAGACAGGAGCTTGGGTTTAAGGCAATTAATTATCACCCATATCGCGACAGTTTAACTGTGGGTGTGAGTTTTTTTAATCGACACATGGAACTGGCAGGCAACTTTATGAAACTTTCTGGAACGGGTAGTTCATTTCCTGGTGGTCAAACCCAAGCTGCTGCAGAAGCAGTTGCAGCGAAAATTGTTTCTGTAGCACCAACTAGCGATGAATTGAAGAAAGACATAACTGATTTGAGTAGTAATTTAAGCATTGCCTATGTAGACCTCTCAAGCACTGCCCTTTTGACTGAGGATGTAATTATTGATAAACTGGAAGAAATAAATAAATCAATTGGAACGACTCTCAAAGACCTAGATGTTCTTACTGTTTCGGATTTATTGCTTAACAGAGCAGCCATTGTAGACCAGATTTCCGTGAATGAACAAATCGCTGTTAATGGATTGATTGACCAGATTAAGATCAAGTACGTGCAGCTTACTTCCTTTAACAAATTTATTTTCAGTAGTGAACAAGTGAAAAATAGTGATGGTACAAAGTTCGTTGTCAAGCGGTTTAGGGATGGGGAACAAATTGGTGGTGACATTTCTAAAGAGTTCAATAATAAGGATGGGTTTAAACTTGACTTTAGTAGTGGCCTGTATGCTACTACTTTAAAAGATTTTCGGTACACGACTAAAACGGTTTCTGTGAGAGATACATCGTATTACGTTGATGTCCTATTTAATACAACGGACTCTGTTCTAGGAATTTCTGATAGAGACGAGAATCGCATTATTCGGGAAGACGAGGGAGAGTTTAGTGTTGGTATTGCTGTCTTCTCTCATTTTTACTGGCGAATGTCACGAAGAGTGAATGGTTCTTTAACGTTGGGATTCGGGGTGAACAATAACGCTTTGACCAATTACTTAGTCGGTAGTTCTATTTTATTGGGCAAAAAGCAAAGGTTCGTTGTAAGTGCTGGAGCAGCATTTGGCCAGGTGGAGCGCTTGGCTAGTGGCCTTGAAATTGGTCAGGACTTTCAAGTTCCTAATAATCAAACTGATGCTATTCCAACTAGAAAAGAGTGGAATGTTTCTTGGTTTGTTGGCGTGTCTTACAATTTCGGAGGTGTAACTTTCTAATTAGCCTTCCGCATACTTTCCTCAGCCGCTTTAATTCCTTTATCAAAGTTCGTGTTAAACTCACTAGCCGTAGCAATCAACTCATCCGAGCAACCCCCAACATAAGTGGAAGCCACGCCAATGCCTTGCCAGAGGTTTGGTTTGCGTTCTTCAGCAAAATGATTGATGATGTTTACCACTTTTGCAACTTCGCCTTTGGTGGCATACCAAATCGCGCGGCCAACACCTTGGTCAAAGCCCGCTTGATATTCGGCTGTTATGAATTCAGGAATTTTCTGCGTTCGGATGGTAGCGCGTCTTTGAAAAAGTCCGTGCCAATAACCCACACCATCCAGCACTTTTACCCGCATTGTGGGTTCAATCTGCTCTAAGGTTAAAAAGAGGTCAAGTCCCCCTTTGGGGGATTTAGGGGGCTGTGCAATGGCCCATCCCAATCCAATATGTACTTGCGTAGCGTGTTTGTCCGTAGCCTTTGCGTAGCCTTTCCACGTGCTGATTGTATTTTGAATGGCAATGCCCATGGAAGCACCTTCAAACGCAACAGAACGATAGCGCAGTTCAATCTTATTGAGTTGCGAAATCAATTCATCCAAACCAAGTTCCTGCTCGCTTAACTTTCTTCCTTTCTGAAAGGTGGCTACAATGGTTTCTATGTTTTCTGC
>JBMYXX010000143.1:0-7506 GCA_049608805.1 Flavobacteriales bacterium
ACACAATGAAGCATCACGCAGTAGCTCTTGGAGCCCATATTGCGTATCAAGATTTATTTGAAACGGTTTCTGAATGGGAAAGAAATGGAGCTTCTTTCGTTTATCAGTATTTCCCAATTAGAAGCAACAGACTCTTTTCTCCGTATTTGTTTTACGATTTGAACTACGGATATAGTAAATCAAATAGGTCAATTCTTGCGCACACGGATGATGGATTGAACACTTACGGGGCAATTCGTGAGGTAACTAATCACTCCATTGCGCATCATTTTGGAATTGGAACGCGAGTAAATATTTACAAGGGTTTCTTGGCACACTTAAGCCTTGGAGGCGGACCAGGAACTTATGGAGAATCGGTTAAAATTCGGTCTTTGCAATCTGCTTATGAAGACACAAAAGAGTCTAGCCATCCGTTTAGCAAGCTAGAAATTGCCCTCATGTTTCGAGTTGGAATCGCCTATCAAATAGGCATGAAAGAATGGAAAAGCAGCAAACCTTGCTGTAATTAACAGAAGGTTAACCAGCGGTTTCATGTTCTCTTACCATCGTCTTTAGCGCAAAAATGCAACGCGCTTACATTCAACTGCATATTGCCATATTTCTTTGGGGATTTACTGGCATTTTAGGTCGGCTCATTACGCTACAAGAATACCCGTTGGTTTGGTGGAGGATTCTCATTACCGTCTTGGCGATGGGAACATTTTTGAAACTCCAGAACCAGCTTGTTTCCATCAGTTTTAAGCAGTTCTTACGCGTTGGTTTTGTAGGTGGGTTGATTGCTTTGCATTGGGTTACCTTTTTTGGAGCGGTTAAGTATTCTAATGTTTCTGTGGCGCTAAGCGCCTTAGCTTCTACGGCTGTTTTTACGGCCATATTAGACCCTATTCTCAAAGGCAAGAAACCATCATTTTTAGAGTTGTTTTTTGGGACAATTACGCTTGGCGGCATTTACCTCATTTTTCAGGTTCAACAGCTGTTTGCATTCGGAATAACACTGGGATTGGTTAGCGCTTTTCTCTGCGCCATTTTCACCATCAAAACAAAAGATTTACTCTCTGAGAACGACCCTACTAATTTGCTCTTCTACGAACTTTCTGGCGGATTGATTACGCTAACAATTTTAGCTCCTGTTTACCTCCATTTCTTTCCTGCTGAAACACTCATTCCATCAGCTTCCGACACGGGATACCTCCTTGTTTTAGGGCTTCTGTGTACGTTCTACGCCATGCGATTGTCCTATCAGGCATTAGAGAAAATATCACCGTTTGTAATGAATCTTTCTGTTAACCTAGAGCCGATTTACGCCATTATTTTGGCGGCAATTATTTTTAAGGAAAACAAAGAATTAAACTTCGGTTTTTACGCTGGTGCGGGAATAATAATTGCGGCAGTAGCAGCAAACGGAATTCTTCAGTTTCTTTTAAGGAAAAAGCGAAACAAACAAGGACAGGTTTCTAACTTGTAGCTGTATTACTTTCTTTGCTAGCACCAATACAAAATGACTAACCGCCTTACACCAGTTTTCAGTTTATCAACGCTGGTAGCTTCGGTAATCATTTATCTTCTAACGTTTCCCAATTTTCACCCAGATTATGCTAGCGGACTAGACTCATCTTACGTTTGGGCATTCAATTATTTGTTTGAAAACGATTTTGCTTCTCTCAAGCAACTTATTTACCCATTGGGCCCGTTAGCTTTCCTAAAAGACCCGCTGGTTATTGGTCTCAATTTCGAGATTTTCTTAGCGTTTTACACCGTCCTTAAACTCTGGTTTACCTACTTGTTTATTTCGGTTGCCGACAGGTTTGGCAACAAAAAAACACTCTCTTATTTATTGGTTACTCTCATTCTTTTGGTAGCTAATGTTGACTACATCCTGGTAGGATTAACCTTCCTAAACGCCTTCCTTTTCTTAAATCATACCAAGCGCAGATACTTATTAGTGGGAGTTTCGTTCTTGCTGGCTACCGTTGGCCTCACAATTAAATCTTCCTTGGGAATCATGTCGTTCTCCGTTATTGGAATGGCCATTTTGATTGAGTTTCTTCAAGCTAGACAGATTAAAGGCTCCTTAAAATTCATAGGCATTGGAACTGCTGTTAGCCTTGCTATTGGAACGCTCATTTTTGGAGGTTTAGGCGCCTTTGTTTCATTTGCTTTTAACATGCTGAGGCTTGCTTTTGGCTACTCATCTGCCTTGAGCATTTTCCCCCAGAACAACTGGCTCCTACTGACTGGTCTTCTTGTAACCTTAGCTCTACCGTTAGTCTTGTTTAACGACAAAAAACTACGGTTTTCGTGGCTGATTTTGTTGCCAACGCTTTTTGCTACTTGGAAGCATGCCATGTCTAGGCAAGATGCTTCTCACGCAAACATTCTCTTCGTCTTTCTAATTCTTTATTGGGCAATTTTCATTGCTGTATCTCAGAAAAATACGGGTAAGATTATGTTGGTTTCTGCCTTAAGTGTAATGCTGTATTACTCTAACCTCCAAAACGTTGAAGACTTCAGTCCAAAATCTATTCAGATAAATGGTATTGTCAATTTTCAGGACGTGGTGCTAAATCTTGATTCGTTAAAGGTTGAAATGGACAGTTTATCGCTGAAAGGCGTTTCAAACAACCAGCTAAATGAAGGGTTTGTTAGTTCAATTTTGAAAGACAAAACCATTGACTCATATCCGTGGGAATTATCCTATTTCGCAGCAAATCCGAAGCTAAACTGGAAACCAAGGCGAACACTGCAAAGTGGAAGTTTTGCTCCTTGGCTCGATCAATACAATGCTGAAGATTTTAACCGAGAAAACGGCCCAGACCACTTACTCTTTCATTTTGTTGATGATCCGCATGGCGGAAAATTTGGTTCCATCGACAATCGCTATCTACTGAATGATAACCCGAGGACAATCCGAAACATATTCAACTTTTACACGCCAAAACAGAAAACTGGCGGCTTTCTACTACTTGGAAAGAATAAACAAAACAATCTCACAGAATCGAGCCAAACTGAGACTCGTGAATCTTCATGGAATGAATGGATTACCGTTGAATCTCCAACTCAATCGGTAAGCAGGCTTCATGTTTCAATTGACCGAAATTTGACTGGAAAATTGAAAAGCTTTCTCTTCAAGTCTTGGCTGTACGAGATTGACTATCTCTTAGAATCTGAGGAAGTTTTAACCTATCGTTTTGTACCCACAAACGCTGTTGATGGAATTTGGATTAATCCGCTTATTCTTAATCCTATAAACGCAATTAGCAACAGCGTTGTAAAAGTTAGGCTGAGAACAACTTGTCCGCAATTTAATCGGGAGCAATTCTCATATCACTTTGAAAATTTCGGCTACCTAGAAGAGGGAAAACAAACTGATTTCTCGGCCTATTTTGAGGTTAAGATTCCAACAGAAAATATTGTTGTCAATTATTTCAGAGATTTTGAAACCGAAGATGCGGGAACGACTTCTTTAGCCGCTTACGCTGGAAAAAAATCGAACCTGGTTGAAAAGCTTGATAAATTCTCGCATACCTACTCTCTTCTTTTAGATACGCTCTGGGACAATTTAGACCCAGAAATAAATAACCTATCGGTACAATCTAGTCTGGTTTACCAAAACCCAAATTCTAAAGGGCTACACGTAATTACAGTTGGCGGTTCTGAAGATGATTTTTACAATTCTAAAGACCTTTTAACCACCAATTCTGCTTGGAAGAATGCAAGCCAAAGTATTGAGCTAAACAGAGAAAAACACCGAAATGGTGAGCTTAAGATTTACTTGTGGAATAACGGAAACACGGATTTGTACATGGACGATTTCAAGGTGCTGATAACCAAGTTATCTACGCAGTAAATCTAGTCCTCGTCCCATCCAAGCACAGATTTTTTTCCATACTTGCCTCCAACCCAATGGTCTGAAGGGTCTTTTTTTGGCCGAGGTGTTGTATCAAGTTCTTCGGCTAAAATGGCTTGTTGCAGAAGAGGCATTGCCTCCAAGTTTGCAATTCGTTTCTTCTTAATCACCTTGCCAGATGGTGCTCTATCTCCTTTTAACTCCTTAGATAAAGCGGCAACAAAAAGTGTGGCTTTTCCAGATTCAAGTGGTTTAATCACCAACTCAAGACTGTCCTTTACAAACCCGTGTTTAGAATCGCTGCTATAACCACCATCCAACAACATAGATTTAAACTTATCAATCTTATTGGGAGATACCGCCCAGTAAAACCTTCTGCAAGTATCGTTTTCAAAGAGAACCGTTTGGTGAATGCCTTTTTCAATATTGTGAACTACACGTTCCTTCTTATAATCTACAATGCGGTAAGGCCGAAGCAAGACTTGCGCAATGGCTCTTTTCTGACCTAAAACACCATCAACCAGTTGCGCTTTGCTGCTGCAAAAAGTGGCTAGTAAGAGGATAAAAACTAACGTTTGTCGAAAAGAGAACAACTTAAACATTGCTAAATAGTCTATGATTGCAAAGTTAGCTGATAAAGAAAGGAACAAATTGGCCATGTTTTTTTTTCAATTAAACAGGAACTTTCGCCACGTTTTTCCGTAGCTACAAGTTGTATATGATTAGAATGAAAGAAATCTTACCGCATTTAAGCCGCCTTATTCTAGGAGTTTTACTTCTTGGTTCAGCGCAAATTTCGATAGGTCAGGTTTCTGCGGACTTCACTTCTGCAAACAACACAGGTTGTAGCCCACTCATTGTAAACTTTCAAAACACATCTACGGGCAGCGGGCTAAGCTACAGTTGGGATTTAGGAAATGGCAACACATCTGTTTCTGAAAACCCAGCAGCTAGTTACATTACTCCGGGCACTTACACCATAACGCTTACAGTTACTGGACCGGGAGGAACAGATACTGAAGTTAAAACCGACTACGTTACAGTTTTCACGCCACCAACGCCAAACATTAGCCCTTCTCAAAATGTGGGTTGCTACCCGTTTATGGTCGATTTCTCAGACTTATCTGTAGTTGGAGATTCTCCTATAGCAACTTGGTCATGGGATTTTGGAGATGGAGGAACATCCACGGACCAAAATCCTAGTCATTTATATACAACTCCCGGAATTTTTGACATTACGCTTCTTCTAACAGATGTAAATGGCTGCTCTTCTAGTATGTCTTTCCCAGATGTAATTGAGTCTAACGACAACCGACCAACAGCTGAGTTTACCGGAAACCCAACAATATCGTGCTTGCCACCATCCAACGTTACGTTTTCCAGCACATCCAGCGGAGGAACAGGTATCCTAACCTATTTATGGGATTTTGGCGATGGGAACACATCCACAAGCTCTAGCCATATTAACACTTACACATCTGCTGGTAATTTTGATGTTAGCCTTACTGTTTTTGACGAATTAGGCTGTAACTCTACATTAAATGAAGTGGGTTACATAGAAATTGTAGATGACGTTGATATAGATTTTGTAGCCAACAACAATTCAATATGTCTTGGAAACCCAATCTCATTTGTGGACATTTCTTCTCCCACTCCAAGCGAATGGCTGTGGGATTTTGGAGACGGAAATTCTTCTACCGAGCAGTTTCCATCTCATATGTACGCCACGGCTGGCACTTATGAAGTTTCGTTAACAGCAACATACAGCGCTTCTTGTGCTGGAACAGAAACAAAAACAGCTTACATCACCGTAGGAGAAATTCCTTTAGCCAACTTTACTTCTGATGTTACCGCTGGTTGCGAAACACCGTTTGACGTACAGTTTACCAATCAATCTACCGGAACTGGCGCACTAGATTATGTGTGGAGTTTTGGAGATGGAGAAGTTTCTACGGATGAAAATCCGATGCACACTTATGCTGCTAACGGAGTTTATACAGTAAGCTTAACCGCAATAAATTCTGATGGCTGCAGCAACACACTTACCGAAACAAACTACATCAACGTATCGGTTACCGAAGCAGATTTCCTTCCAGACTTGTTTGGATTTTGCCAACCGTTAGAAGTCAATTTCTCAGATTCAAGCACATCTGCCAGCAACATTACCAGCTATGAATGGGATTTTGGCGATGGTGGAACATCAGCTTTAGCTAACCCAACCTACACTTACGCTGACACTGGAATTTTTGACGTTAGCTTAATCATCACCAACGATTTAGGTTGCACAGATACGCTAACAAGAAGCAATTACATATTCGTTTATACGCCACCAATTGCCGACTTTTTTGACAACGATACGGTAATCTGTCCGGGAGAGCTTGAATTCTCCGATCTATCTTCTAACGCAACAGATTGGTTCTGGGACTTTGGTGATGGTGAATCATCAACCGACCAAGACCCAACGCATGAGTTTCAAGACACTGGCTACTTTGACATTACGCTAATTACCCTTAATAATGGATGTTCTGACACGCTGGTGGTGGAAAACATGATTTATGTTTCTCCTCCAATTGCATCCTTGAATTATTCTTTCGATTGCGATAATCCTGATCAATTCATCTTTCATAATGAGTCTTACGGTTACACCGATTGGAACTGGATTTTAGAAGATGGTTCTACAAGTACAGACGACCCGCTGGTTCTCACCTACCCAACAACTGGGCAATATATTGTGAGAATTACAACCTCAAACGACACCTCTGGTTGTGTCGATACCGCTGGAGACACCGTTAACGTTACACAATTAATGGCCGATTTTAGCGCTGCAAACACGCAGGGTTGTTCTCCGCTAAACGTTCAAATAACAGATCAAAGTACTGATGCCGTTTCTTGGGAGTATTACTTTGGGAATGGCGACTATTCTCAGGAACAAAATCCATCTTATTCTTACACAGAAATTGGCACCTACTCCATTACGCAGGTAGTAACCGATATAAATGGCTGTACAGATTCAATTGTATTGCCAGACGAGGTTACCGTAACCGGTTCTATCATCAACTTTGGTATTGACACCATGTTTGGGTGCGAAACATTATCGGTACAGTTTGAGGATTTAACCAACCCTCCAGGCACAGTTACAAATTGGCTTTGGGATTTTGGTGATGGCAACACATCAACGGAACAAAACCCATTGCATGTTTACCAAAACGCGGGCGTTTACCATCCAACTTTAAGCATTACAGATATTGGCGGTTGCACCTCATTTCTGGCCTTTCCAGATTCGGTTAACTACATCCCTTACCCTGAACCAGCTTTTGATGTTGACACAACCGTTGGTTGTATGGGCCAACCTTTTACGTTTACCAACAACTCAACAGGAAACGCGGTAACCTACCTCTGGAATTTTGGAGATGGCGGTACTTCTACCGAAGAAAACCCAGTTTACAGCTACCAGGCAGAAGGCACCTACAGCGTAACCTTAACTGCATTTAATCCTAATGGCTGCGATAGTTCTGTAACCGAAATAAACCTCATAAATATTGAGCATCCAGATGCAGATTTCTCAGCGTTTCCAACGTTTGCTTTCTGCCCTCCTCTACTCGTGTCGTTTACAGATTTAAGTTCTACAGATGCCGTTTCTTGGTTCTGGGATTTTGGAG